>NZ_LZJJ01000284.1:0-15409 GCF_001667625.1 Mycobacterium sp. E1715 | reverse complement strand
GACCATCCCCGGGACCACCGTGAACCGCGCGTGCGGCTCGAGCCAGCAGGCGCTCGACTTCGCCGTGCAGGCGGTCATGTCCGGCCAACAGGACGTCGTGGTCGCAGGCGGTGTCGAGGTCATGAGCCGCGTCCCGCTCGGCTCGGCCCGGGCGACCGGCATGCCGTACGGCCCCAAGGTTCTCGCCCGCTACGACGACTTCTCCTTCAACCAGGGCCTGTCGGCGGAGATGATCGCCAAGAAGTGGGGTTTTTCCCGCACCCGGCTCGACGAGTACTCCGCGCAATCCCACGAACGGGCCGCGGCGGCCCAGGACGCCGGCGCGTTCACCGACCAGATCGTGCCGGTGTTCACCGGCGACGACACGGTCGTCGCCGCCGACGAGGGAGTGCGGCGGGGGACCACGGTCGAGAAACTCAGCGGACTCAAGCCCGCCTTCACCGAAGACGGCGTCATCCACGCGGGCAACTCCTCGCAGATCTCCGACGGCGCCGCCGCGCTGCTGGTGACGACCGCGGAGATGGCGGTCGAACTGGGGCTCACCCCGTTGGTGCGGTATCTGGCCGGCGCGGTGACCGGCGCCGATCCCGTCCTCATGCTCACCGGGCCCATCCCTGCGACCGAAAAGGTGCTGAAGAAGGCCGGGGTCCCACTCTCCGAGGTGGGCGCGTTCGAGGTGAACGAGGCCTTCGCGCCGGTGCCGCTCGCCTGGCTCGCCGAGACGGGGGCCGAACCCGAGCGGGTGAACCCGCTCGGCGGCGCCATCGCTCTGGGGCACCCGCTGGGCGCATCCGGGGCCGTGTTGATGACGCGGATGGCGCACCATATGCGCGCCAACGGAATCCGCTACGGGCTGCAGACCATGTGCGAGGGTGGCGGGACCGCCAACGCCACCCTGGTCGAGCTGGTCCGCTAGCGAAGGCGCCGCCGCGCGCCGAAAAAGGTCTCCTGCGTGACCCTTGTCGCAGCGGCCGAACTAACCTACTGTGTGTTCACTAGGTTGGTTCCGCCCGCCGATCGGCCGAAGGAGTCCGGTGCCCGACGCACGGCGTTACGACACGTTGCTCGCCAAAGGTGAGGACCGCAAGCAGCGGATCCTCGACGTCGCGCAACGGCTGCTCACCCGCAACGGCTGGCGCAGCACGACCCTGGCCCAGATCGCCGGCGAGGCCGGGGTCACCCCCGCGGGATTGCTGCATCACTTCGAGTCCAAAGAGCAGCTGCTGCATGCCGTCCTCGACGCCCGCGACCTCGACGACGACCTGCACGCCGACCGGACCGGTGATCTCTTCGCCCAGATCGCGCAGGTCGCCGACCGGTTCAGCCGGGCACCCGAACTCGTCGGAACGTTCACGGTGTTGCTGGTGGAGAACATCCTGCCCGACGCTCCACTGCACGACCGGATGCTGGCCCGGCACCGCGCCGCGACCGACATCGTCGCCGACCTCATCCGCCGCGGGCAGGCCGATGGCCGGTACCGGGCGGACGTCGACCCCGCCGTCAAGGCGGTAGAGATTCTCGCCTTCGTCCACGGAATGGAAACCACATGGTTGCTCGATCCATCGATACCGCTAACCGAGGTGTTCAAGCAGTACGCCGAGACGCTGGCGCGGGACTTCGCCCCGTAGAAGGGCCGCGCGAGGACATGAGATACCGGCTCGACGTGGTCGCGGGCACCGCGGTCGACGTGGTGCGGTTCGCCGGCGGCTGGCTCTTCGACCGGGCGATGGCGGGGTGGGACGTCACCGTGCTGCTGGCCGACCTGGCCGGCCACGCCGACGACCGGCCGCTGGAGATCCTGGGCGCCCGGGTGGTCGACCTCGAAGACGCTTTGGCGTCGGTGGAGTCGCGTCCTCGTCCCCAGGCCCTGGCCGCCGCGGCTGACCTGTTCGGATGCGACTCGCGGGTACGGCAAGGGGTGCTGCAGGCCCTGGACCACGGGGTCACCGAGGTCACGCTGTGGGGGGAGGCGTGGCCCGCCGAACTCGACGACAGCGTTGGCCTGGTGCAGCACCGGCTGAGCATGGCCGCCCGCACGTTCAAGGCCCAGGCCCTGGCCGCCGCCGCTCTCCCGGACAGCTCGATCGGTCAGGTCGAAACCTTCCGCAGCGGGCTGCTCGCATGGCCATCGGTGGCCGCCGACCTGATCCCCGCCGGCTGACGGGCAGTCGGCGCCCGCGCCCGCTCCGATGCCCCCTCGTTGACGACCACCAGGCCGTATGGAAATGTAATGCTCATCTGCGAGAGGCACGTTCTCACTAGCCGAGATTCAAGGAGCAGGAGATGGCGAACGAATTCTCCGAGTTGGACTTCTTCCGCGGCAGCGAGCTCATCGAGGACCCGTACCCCTACTACGAGGCGCTGCGCCGCCAGTGCCCGGTGACGCGCGAACCCCATCACGACGTCACGATGATCACCGGTTGGGACGAGGCTTGCGCGGTCCTCAACGACGCCGAGACTTGGTCCTCCTGCATCTCGGTGACCGGTCCGTTTCCCGGCTTCCCGGTGCCTCTGGAGGGTGACGACATCACCGAGCTGATCGAAAAGCACCGCGACGAGCTGCCGTTCAGCGACCAGCTGCCCACCCTCGATCCGCCGACCCACACCAACCACCGCTCGCTGCTGATGCGGCTGATCACCCCGAAGCGCCTCAAGGAGAACGAGGACGCCATGTGGGTGCTCGCCGACCAGGTACTCGACACGTTCCTCGCGCCAGGGCACGGCGACTGGATCAAGGGCTTCGCCGGCCCGTTCACGCTGCTGGTCATCGCCGACCTGCTCGGCGTGCCCGAGGAGGATCGCGACAAGTTCGTCAAGGGGATCCGCGACCATTCCGGTGGCGGCGTCGGGGGCACCAAGGGCTCGCTGGCGCACAGCCCGCTGGAATTCCTCTACGGTCTCTTCTCCGACTATGTCCGCGACCGCAGGCGCGAGCCGCGCGACGACGTGCTGACCGGGCTGGCCACCGCCACCTACCCGGACGGCTCGACGCCCGACGTCGAAGACGTGGCCCGCGTCGCCAGCAACGTCTTCTCGGCGGGCCAGGAGACCACCGTCAGGCTGCTTGGCGCGGCCCTGCAGACCCTCGGGGAGCGGCCGGACATTCAGGCTCAGTTGCGCAAGGACCGGAGCCTGATCCCCAACTTCATCGAGGAGTCGTTGCGGCACGAAAGCCCGGTCAAGGGCGACTTCCGATTGAACCGGGTGCCCGCCAACGTCGGGGGCGTCGACCTGCCGGCGGGAACCACCGTGATGGTCGTGCAGGCGGCCGCCAACCGCGACCCCCGCCGGTTCGACGATCCCGCCACCTTCGACCCGGCCCGCAAGAACGCCCGTCAGCACATCTCGTTCGGGCGCGGCATCCACAGTTGCCCCGGCGCCCCGCTGGCCCGCGCCGAAACACGGGTGGCGATCGAGCGCCTGCTCGACCGGACGTCGGATATCCGGATCGACGAGAAGGCGCACGGCCCGGCGAATGACCGCCGCTACCAATACGTTCCGACTTACATCCTGCGCGGCCTGACCGAGCTGCACCTGGAGTTCACGCGGACATGAAAGTCACCGTCGACGACCAGCGCTGCCGCGGCCACGGCGTCTGCACGACGCTGTGCCCAGAAGTCTTCAGCCTCACCGACGACGGCTACGCCGAGGCGATAGCATCCGACGTCCCAACGGAATTCGAAGCGGCCACCCAAGAGGCCATCGAGTGCTGTCCCGAGCAGGCGATCAGCAAAACCTAATCCAGTCAAGGAGATTCAGTGGCGAAAGGGTACGTCATCCTCACGGAAGCCATCAAAGATCCGGAGGGTATGAAGGCCTATGCGCAGGCGGCCGGTTCGGCGATGGCCGGGGCCACCATTCTGGCGGTGGACGCGGCTCCCCAGGTGATCGAGGGCAGCTGGCACGGCGACCAGACCGTCGTGCTGGAATTCGAATCGGTGGACGCGGCCCGCGCGTGGTACGAGTCCGAGGGCTACCAGAAGGCGGCGAAACTTCGGCAGGAAGCGGCGGACTGCAACGCCGTCATCCTTTCCGGATTCTGATCGCTACTCGCCCACAATCGAAATGGCCTGCCGCGGGCACTGACGAACGGCCTCGCGAACGTCGTGTTCGTTCTCCGGGGTGACTTCCTCCTGCAAGACGGTCAGCATGTCGTCGTCGCCGAGGAGAAAGATCTCCGGGTTGATGCCCATGCAGACGCCGTTGCTCTCGCAGAGCCCCCAATCGACTTCGATCTTCTTCGTCACCGCAACCCCCTTACCGAAGCACCTTGACGGGCACGTTCTTCCAGCCCGCGACGTTTTGCATGGTTACCCGTTTGCAGCCCGCCCAGTCCACCTCGTAGCGCGGCATGAAGTCGAGGAGCCGCTCGAGCGCGATCCTGCTTTCCATGCGTGCCAGCGCGGCGCCGAGGCAGCTGTGAATCCCATACCCGAGGCCAAGGTGCTGGGCCTCGGTCTGGTCACGCTCGATGTCGAACGTGTCGGCGTCGGTGAAGGCCTCCGGATCGCGGTTGGCTGCCGCGCCACAGAGAAACACCGGCTTGCCCGGAGGGATCACGCCACCGCTGACGTGCGCCTCTTTGAGCGTGTAGCGGACGTTGTACTGCACCGGCCCCTCGTAGCGCAGCAGCTCCTCCACCGCGCCCGGGATCTTGTCGCGATCCTCCTGTAGCTTCTGCCACTGGTCCGGGTGACGGGCGAAGATCACCGCCGCGTTGCCGAGCAGCTTGGTGACGGTCTCGGCGCCCGCTCCGCCCAAAAGGGTCGCGAACCCGCAGATCTCGATGTCGTCGAGCTTGCGTAGCTGGCCGTCCTCGCCCGGGACCTCGGCCGCGATCAGGCGGCTGATCATGTCGTCCTGCGGTTCCTGGCGGCGCTCCTGCACCAGGCTGAAGTAGTACATCGCCGTGTCGATGTTGGCCTGCATGCCGGCTTCGCTGATCTCGATCTGGCCGGGTTCGTGCGACAGGCTGGTGTCGATCCAGTGGCGCACCTGCTGGCGGTATTCCTCCGGAACCCCGGCCATCCTGGTGATGACTTCCACCGGGAACGGCCCGGAGAAGTCCTGGACCACGTCGAAATTCTCCGGGTCGGCGGCGCCCAGGTACTTGTCGATCACCTCGATGACGGTGTCCCGCTGCGATTGGATCGCCCGCGGGGTGAACGCCTTGTTGAGCAGGCTGCGCATGTGGCGATGCTCGGGCGGATCCATGAAGATGATCGACTTCTGCTCGGGCGAGATGCCCCGGCGCACCATCGCCAGGTCGCAGCCGCGTGCCGAGGAATAGGTCTCGAAGTCTTTGAAAGCCGCCGCGACGTCTTCGTGGCGGGTCAACGCGTAGAAATCCTCTTTTTCGTCGTAGTACAGCGGCGCGTCCTCGCGCATCCGTCGATAGATGTCGAACGGATTGTTGTAGTAGTCCTCGGAGTACGGATCGAAGACGACCTTCGGTTTTGTCACTGAATCCTCCTCAGCGGCGAGGGCGGGCTGAAACCGTTACAGCCGAGTCGTTGACTGTAACGGTAACGGTAATACCTTCGTGACGAACCGGAAAGACCGAAACGCTGGCATCTCAAACCCCGTTCGAGACGCCGACGGCGTTGATCGCGTCATCCAGAGCGCCCAGTTCGCTGCCGAATTCCCTGGCGATGCCACGCACCACGCTGACCTCCTTCTGGACGAATTCACCGGCAACCTCGATGAACGACGCGACGGAACCGGCCGCCGCCGCGAGACCGAGGACACGACTGGTTGCGCTGCCCTGCGCCAAGGCGGCCAACATCGTCGCCTCCGGCACGCCAAGTCGCTCACCCAATCGCACGGCCTCCGCGAGCAGCCCGATATGGCCCGCGAACAACGCGTTGTTGACCAGCTTCACCTTTTGGCCGGAGCCACGCGGGCCCACGTGGAGAACCGGGTCTCCGTAGCAGGCCAGCACCGCCCGCACCCGCGCCACGGCGTCCTCCGTGCCGCCCACGAACAGCGTGAGCCGGCCGGCCGCCACGTCGTGCGGGCCGCCGCTGACCGCGGCATCGATGACGTCGATGCCTTCCGCTTGTGTGGCGACCGCGTCGATCGTGTTCGGGCCGGCGGTGGTGTGCACCACCAGCGCCGACCCGGGCGGCATGGCGGACAGCAGCCCGCCGTGCAGGCATACGTCGCGCACCTGCTCGTCGGTGAACACGCAAAGCACCACCACGTCGGCGCGTGCACCCGCCTCGACCGGGTCGCCGACCGCGCGCGCACCGAGCTGCTCGAGATCGCTTCGCTTTTCAGTGGTCCGGCCCAAGGCCCGGACGTCGTGTCCGGCCGCCACCAGTCGGGCCACCATGGGGCGGCCCATCCGTCCGGCGCCGACGAACCCGACCCTCACCTCGGATGCCCCATGAGGCCCAGCGCGGCGTCGGCCGCGTCCAGGACGGCGCCGCCGTTCGCGCCGGCTCGGTCGGCCAGGTCCACCACCAGGCGGACGTCCTTTTGCAGCAGCGTCCCGGCCACCCCGGCAAGCTGGTCCAGTCCGCCGATGCCGCCAAGGGCGTTGAGCGCGAAGCTGTTTCCACTGCTGCGCGAAACCACTTCGGTGAGACGGTCCGGGTCGACGCCGAGGGCGCCGGCCAGTGAGAGCGCGGTGGCCGCGGTGCCCAGGTGGGCGGTGAAGAGCAGGTTGTTGAGCAGCTTCGTGGTTTGACCGGAACCGAGCTCGCCGAGGTGCACGACCGGATCGGCATAGGTGGCGAAGACCGGGCGGCACCGCTCGACGACGTCGGCGTCGCCGCCCACCATCACCAGCAGGCGCCCTTCGGACGCGGCTCCCCCGCCCCCGCTCACGGGCGCGTCGACCACCGAAATCCCTTTGGCCGCGGCTTGGTTCGCCAGTCTCCGGCAGGTGTTGGGATGCACGGTGCTGTGGATCGCGATGACACCACCCGGCTTCATCGCGGCCAGCACGCCGCCCTCACCCGACGTGATCTCCTCGATGTCTGCATCACCCACGACGCAGAGGCAGACCAGATCGCTGGCCGCGGCGAGCTCGGCCGGTGACTCGGCGATCTTCGCCGCGGTGTCGGCGAACGCCTCGAGGGTTGCGGGTCGGCGTGCCCACAGCGTCGTCTCGTAGCCGCCCTCGACGATCCGCCTCGCCATGGGGCCGCCCTGACTGCCCAGGCCGATGAATCCGACCCTCATCCGGTGGCCTCTTCCGAACCCGATGCCGTCACGCATTCGTCGACGAACGCGAGGACCTCCGCGTGATAATCCGCGGCGGTGTGGCCGAGGCTGATGTTGTGCCCCGCCCCGGGCTGCCGGTGCACGGTGAAGCGCGGCGCGGCGGAGAACATCGCGGTGATCTGCTGCACCGCCGAATCGTCGGCCTGCCAGACCTTCTCGTGTTCGGCGATGCTGAAGTGGACAGGCACCCGCACGGCCGGGGCCAGCGTCGGGAAAGTCTGGCGCGCCCAGTCCGACACCATTTGGTCCTCATACGAAGGCGCAGAAGGGGACACCGTCGCGCCGCCGAGAACCTCGGGCGGATACAGGTGTTCCGGGCTCCACAGCAGCTCGCGCATGCCCGGTGGACGTCGTTCGCGGGTCGCCGTTTTGAGTATCTCCTTGGCGGCGGGGTGGTAGTGCCGACCGGTGCCGGCCAATTCGATGCCGAGCAGATCGGCACCGCGCTCGTCGGCGGCCATCCGCATCGTCAGCTCGCAGCCGCCCGAATGCCCCATCACGAACAGGCCCGCGCCCCTTGATCGTTCACCGATGATGCGCTCGACCGCACCGTACGCCAGGTTGACGCGCTGATCGCCCTCGGCCATCGCCTCCGGATAGGGCGCGGAGCTGCCGTAGCCCGGCCGGTCGATCGCCACCACGGTGAATCCGGCCGCCGCGCCGGTCCGCAACAGCGAATACGACGGATGCCCCGGACAGTCGAAATACATTGCGGTGGTTCCGCCGCCGTGGATCGCCACGATCACGGCCTTGGGTTCGTCGGCCTCGGCGACCAGCGCCGACATCGGTACGCCGTTGACGATCACCAGCCGGGGCCGCGGCGTTTTCATGCGTCGGCCCGCAGTAAGAGCACCCCGCTGGGGGTGAGGCCGCCGCTGCTGACCACGCCGACGCGGGCGTCGGCGACCTGGCGATCGCCGGCCTCCCCGCGCAGCTGGGTGATGGCCTCGTGGACGAGGCCCATGCCATGGGTGCGCCCGTGCGACAGCTGGCCGCCGTGGGTGTTCAGTGGCAGCAGGCCGTCACGGGCGATGTTCTTGCCGCCGTCCAGGAACTCTTTGGCCTCGCCGATTCCGCAGAATCCCAGCGCCTCGATCCAGGACAAACAGTTCATGGTGAAGCCGTCGTAGAGCTCGGCGACGTCGACGTCGTCGGGGCGCAGGGAGGTTCTCGTCCACACGTGCGCCGCCTGACCCAGCACCTGCGGTTCGTGGGTGAGAGTGCTTTGGTCCCAGTCGATTCGCTCGATGATCTGCGTGCCCACCGCCTCGACCAGGACAGGTGGTTTGGCGAGGTCGCGCGCGGTGTCGACGGCGGAGACGATGACGGCGATCGCGCCGTCGCAGGGTACGTCGCAGTCATAGAGGCCGAACGGCGTGGTGATCGGCCGCGCGTTGAGGTAGTCGTCCATCGTCATCGGCGAGCGGTAGATGGCGGTCGGGTTGAGTTCGGCGTTGGCCCGCTGATTCAGCGCGATCCAGCCCAGCGTCTCTTTAGTGGTGCCGTAGCGGTGAAAGTGCCGCTGCGCGTTCATCGCCAAGGTGTGCGCCGCGGAAGTCGCCCCGAATGGCATCTGCCAGCCCGACATCCGGCCCGCTGAACCATGGGTCGGGCTGATTTTGCCCTGCTTCATCAGCTCGCCGTGGGTGGCTTCCCACACCGTCCGGAAGCACAGCACGTGCCGGGCCAGCCCGCAGGCGACCGCAAGCATCGCGGCGATCAGGGAGCCACCCGGGCCGAACGTTTCCATCGCGCCGTTGTGCCAAGTCGGCCGGATGCCGAGCGCGGCCTCGAGGGCGGTGGTGCCCCCCTCGCCCATGCCCGCCACGGTGATGGCGCCGGGATAGGTGGACAGGCCGTCGATGTCGGCGAATGTCAGGCCGGCGTCGGCGATGGCCGCTTCGCACGCCTGCACGGTCAGCGCCAACGGGGGCTGCATCAGCCGGCGACCGATCGGCGACATGCCGATCCCGGTCAGTGCGACCTTGTCTTCGAACTTCTCCCGGGTGAGCATGGGGCGCACGTGTTCGCCGAAGCGCTCCGGCGCTATCTCATCGGTGGGCAATGGGCCGGCTTCGGCATCGTGTACCGGCCGGAACAATGGAAACCACACGTCCTCGACGTGTTCGAAGACAACCTCGACCTGTTGGCCGAGTTCGAGCCGATCGGGCTCGCACTCGATGATGTTGGTGGTCAACCGAATCCGCGGATCTTCGGCGATCGCCACCTGCGCGATGACGTAGGGCGCGGCCAGCCCGGGCAGGCTGAACCGTTCGTTGATGGTGAACCCGGCGAGCGTTGCCCTGCCGGAGACCGCTCGCACCCCGACATCGGTTGAACGGCAATACCGGCACACCGGCGCGGGCGGATGGATCAGGGATTGGCAGGCCTGGCACTCCTGCAGGCGCAGTCTGCCGTCGGCTCCCGAGGTCCAAAAGAACTCGTTGTCCTGCGTGATCAGGGGCAGCGGTCGGCCCGGTGCTGCTGACACGTCACCTCCGCGCATCGAGCGGGTCCAGGGTGCGGCTTGGTAGGACCGTTATACGAATTGGAGAATTACGTTATCACTCGTACGCAGGTGCGATCGAGACGGTATTGGTCTTGTTTCCGGGGACGGTGGCCG
Source organism: Mycobacterium sp. E1715 (assembly GCF_001667625.1). Lineage (NCBI taxonomy): Bacteria > Bacillati > Actinomycetota > Actinomycetes > Mycobacteriales > Mycobacteriaceae > Mycobacterium > Mycobacterium sp. E1715. The sequence continues at coordinate 5,556 of NZ_LZJJ01000284.1, read as the reverse complement.
CCGCCGGGACGACCGGTCAGTAGGGCACCCAGACGCCGGTGAAATAGGTACCCCACTGGTGAAAGCCGGCATTCCACATCGGTTCGTTCGGTGACCACCATGGCCGCGGTGGTGGTGGCGGCGGCACGTCCTGTGCGGCGAATGGCGGCGCGTATGGCGGCGGCAGTGTGTACCAGTCCGGTAGGACCGGTGGCGGCGTGCACTCGAGCGTCGCCGGATTGAACGACATGTTGCGATCGCAGTCCGCCGAGCTGATTCCCGGCGTCGCGATCACCGCGACGGCCGCCGGTGCGAGCGCGACCGCTATGACGGCGGTCAGGCGACGAATAAACCACCTCATCGTGTGCCTCCCGATGGGCCATCCTGGCTGGTTCAGCTTATTCCGTCGAGACCGCCTAGACCATGGTCAGGAAGTTTCGCGGCACCCCGTTCAGCGGGTGAATCCCCACTCCGCCTCGTTCTCTTCGGTTTTGAGGTGCTCGGCCGGATCTTCCGCATCGGTGAGTGGTGGGTGCGCGGCGGGCGAGGTGCGTTCCCCGATTTCCGCGATGGCGTGCACCGGGCAGTCCATCAGGGCGCGCATCACCGCGTCGCGGTCCGACTCCGCCACGGTGCCATCGCCGATGAGGGAGGCGTAGCCCCAATCGTCCAGCGAGAAGTATCCGGGCGCGTACTTGGCGCAGATGCCGAAACCGTCGCAAACCGTGCGATCCAAGCGGATTTTCATGCTTGCCTCGCAGCCTCCGCCTCGTAGGGGCGGTCGCTGCGGAACGCGCCGCGAGAGCAGGCCGGGCACGTGCCCTCCAGGTGCGTGGTCACTTCGCCCGGGAACTGCGCCAGCAGGCTGGCGGCCACATTCGTGGCGGCGTCCAGCGTCGCGCAGGCGCCCCGCCCACGCAGCAGCACCGACCAGCGGCGCAACCGTTGGAGGTCCTCTGCCGTTGCGGCGCCGTCGCGCAACGCACCGGCGACGGCCGCCATCGCCGCGGTTCCGTTGAAGCATGACCCGCATTGGCCGGCGTTCTCGCGGTCGAAGTAGGCCAGCACCGACGCCGCGACCGCGACGGGGCAGTCGTCGGTGATCACCGAGACCGCGCCGCAGCCCAGGCCGCTGCCGAGGCGCCGCATCGTCTCGTGATCCAGGGTTGTCTCGAGCACGGAGCGGTTGAGCAGACCGGCGAAATAGCCGCCCATCAGCGCTCCACGCACCTGGTCCGGCGAAACGCCGTGCAGCGCGAGGAGTTCGGTGAACGGCAGGCCGAGCGGAAGCTCGTAGAGCACCGGCGGCCGGCCGGCGCCGGTTACGGTGGCCAGGAACGTGCCCGGGGATATCGACGTGCCCTGCGAGCGGAACTTCGTCGAGCCGTGGCCCTGCAGGAAGGGCAGATTGGCCAGCGTCTCGACGTTGCTCACCAGCGTGGGCCGTTCGTCGACGCCGGATTCGAAGGGGCGTGGCGGCTTGTCGGTCGGCTTGGCCGGGCCGCCGTTGAGCGCGCGGACGGCCGCGGTCTCCTCGCCGGCCACATACCCGGGTTGCACGGCCAACAGCCCGACCGTGACGCCGACGGTGCCCGGATCGAGCTCGCCGAGCGCGGTCTGGACGCTGTGCGCCGATTCCGGGTCGGACACATATACATAGGCGCGGCCGGCGCCCACGACCGCCGCGGCAAGTCGAAGGCCGTCCAGCACCAGATGTGGACGGTTGCGCAGCAGCCACCGGTCTTTGATTGAGGCCGGTTCTCCCTCTTCACCATTCGCGACGACCACGGCGCCGCCGGCAACGCGGCCGTTATCGCGCACCGTGCGCAACTTGATCGCGAGGGGGAAGGCCGCGCCGCCCCGACCGACCAGCCCGCTGACTTCCACTTCGCTCAGCAATCCATCGGCGTCGGCGAGCGGCCGATATCCGCCGCGCTCTCGATACGCCGCGAGATCCTCGGGTGTATGGCCGGTTCGTCCGAAGAGCAATCGGGGTTCGCAGCCGGGGGAGGTGGCGGTGGCGATGGGGGTGGATTGCGCGGTGCTCACGGCCGGCCTGCCATCGTCTTGGTTACGCTTGCGCACGTGCGAACTGCGGTGGTACGCGTCAACGTCGACCCGGAAAGCGTGTCCACGGCGGCGCAGCTACGAGACGGCATGGCGGCGCTCCTTGAGCTCGCGGCGCAAGCGGGCGTCGGCGTGGTCGAGAACGATCTCGTGGCCATGCCCGCGGGGCGCCGCGAAGTCGAATTGTTGATCGCCGCTGAAGACGGCGACGCGGCCAGGCACGTGGCAATGAACCTGTGCGCCAAGGTGTTCGGCGGCACGCCGGTACCGGGGGTGGTCACCTTCATCAGCCGCGGAACCGACGACGACGCCCACGGCGTGCTGTCCGGCTTCGGGCTCGCGGGCGACATCGAGCGGACGCCTGGTGACGACGGATTCGACATCGTGTACGTGACGCTGCGGGAGTCCGACCTGGAACGCATCCCGGAGAGCCGCGTTCACACGGCTCTGGAGGCGTCGCTCAACTGCGAGGTCCACATTCGCACCGTCTAGCGCCATCACGAGCCCAGGAATTCGAGGATCGGGGGCGCCGCCTGTACCCACGTGTCGAACATGTTGAAGTGCTGGACCCGGCCCGCCGCACGGTCCTCGGATGCGCGTTCCCACGCATCCTCCGGCCACGGCGGGTCGATGAGCTTCGATCCCTTGATCAGGCAACTGACCTCGAGCGACGTCCGCTTCGGGTGATCCATGTCGTTCTCGCCGCCGCGAATGATCAACGTGGGGACCTTGATTCGGTCGAACATCTCGTCCTCGACGCCCGGGATCGTCTGTCCGGGCTTGGAGACGAACGCGTTCAGCCAGCGCAGCATCACCTTGAGGAATTCGTCTTTGTCGAAGTCGAGGAACCGCTGCTTGTTGTCGGGGTTCTGCTCGATGCGGTCCCGCCATTCGGCAACCTTCACCACGCCGTCCATGCCGGTACCGCGGACCGCGAGGATGCTCGGGATGATGTAGAAGGAGCCGAGTACGAAGGTGCCGTAGATGCCGCCGACGATGTTCCACACCACCAGCTTGGTGACCATTTCGGGGTAGAGCATGGTGGTCAGCATGGAATCCCGCGCCCCGCCGGATCCCCCGGCGAGGATGCAGCGCTCGAATCCCAGCCCCGTCACCAGCTTGTGCAGTGTCTCGGCGCGCATGTGTGATTCGCTCTGGCCGTAGAACTGCACGTCGGAAGCGCCGCAGTTGGGCCGGTCCCACAGCAGCACGCGGTAGCCGCCGGCGGCCAGCGCGTCCGCGAGCGGCCGCAGGCCCTCGATCTCCTTGCTGAACCGGCCGCCCGGCGTCAACGCGATGAGATCCCCTGAGTCACCGAGGATCTCGTAGACGACATTTCCCCCGTTGATCTCGATAGAAGGCACGCGATTTCTCCTGTGTTAGGCCTGCACCAGAACGTCGTTGCCGACGATGCGCACCGGGTAGGTGCGGATACTCCATTCCGGTTTGACCGCTGTCGTCCCGGTGGCCAGCTCGAAACCCCATTGGTGCCAGGGGCAGTAGATGTACTCCATGTCGCGCACCATCACCGAGTCACCGGGCGCGGTTTCGTCGACGATCGTGCGCCCCCTCGAGCGGCCCGAGCACAACGGACCGCCTTGGTGCGGACAGTAATTCGCGATCGCATAGAAGCTGCCGTTGACGTTGTACACCCCGACGCCGTGCCGGCCGATGGGGACGAGCTTGTGCTTGCCCGGCGGGATCTCGTCCACGGTGGCAACGACATGCTCGCGGCCCTGGGCGAGACGGGGCTCGGGCCGTTTGGCTTGTTCGGTCAACTCAGAGCACCCGGGTCTGACCCTCGAGGACCGGGACGGTCTCCGGCAGGTGGTAGGTCGCAATCCCGTTCTTGTACATCACCGCGTCGCGGGCGTGCTTGGGAAGGTGCTTGACCAACCAGCGGGGGTCGTCGAACGTCCAGTGCGGGTAGTCCGAGGAGAAGAGCAAGATCTTCTCGCACTCCATCCATTCCAGTGCGCGGGTGAGCTCCGTCTTGTCCTCGGGGTAGTCCAGCGGTTGGGTGGTGAACTTGATGTGGTCCTTGACGTACTCCGACGGCTTGCGCTTGATGTCCACCCACGACTTGCGCGCTTCGTAGATCGCGTCCATGCGCCACATCAGCGGCAGGATCCAGCTGAACGCGTGCTCGACGAAGACGATCCGCAGCGACGGGAACCGGTCGAAGACGCCGTCGAAGATCAGGCTCATCACCTGATTGGCGGCCAGCAGCGAGTAGGTCACCATGAAGTCGTGGTTGTAGCTGGGGAAGCCCACCGGCGGGATCGGTAGCTCGTCGTACTGGCTGCGCGACAGGTGGCAGCTCACGGTGATGTCGTGCTTGGTGGCCGCGGCCCAGATGGGGTCGTATTTGGGATGGCCCCAGGACGGCTTCGGCTCGGCCTTGATCAGTATCTGCGCCATGAACGGATGCCCGGCCCAGCGCTCGATTTCGCGCACGGACGCTTCCGGCTCTTCGATGGCGAGGCAGATCGAACCGCGCCACCGTTCGTGCCAATTGTTGTGGCTGTCCAGCCAGTGATTGGCCTGCCAGTCGTTCAGCGCGTACGACATCGCGTGCTGGGCCTCGGGCAGCCGCGCCGGGTAGGCGGCCGGCTCCAGGATCGCGATGTCGGAGCCCGCCTCCATGATGAGTTGGCGGAACGCCATATCCGGGTCGCTGCACGGGAATTCGCCGTTGGCGGGGAAGGAGTCCACGCGCATCGCGTACGAGTGCGCGTAGTCCGGCGCGTCGTAGTAGATCAGCTCACCCACGTTGCGGTTGAGAAAGTACTTGCTGCGCCAGGGCTCCGGGATGTACGGGACCAGCTCGCCCCGCTTGGGCGCGGGGTGGACGTCCGAGTCGACGCAGCGGACGGCTATGCGCTCGGTCGCGGGGACCCGCTCCTGCGAATGGGTCAACGTCATGGGGAACTCCTCGGTCTCACGTCCTGCTTCTACTGTGCGCCCACTTCGGCGGGGATGTCTATGCCGTAGAGCCGCGCCGCGTTGCGCCAGCAGACCTTGTCGCGCTGCTCGGCGGAGAGCGCCCTTGGCAGCTTTTTGGCGTCGCCGAACTGCCAATGCGGGTAACTCGAGCCGAACATCACCATGTCGTCCTTGCCGGTGAAGCCGAACCATTCGCCGGCGAAATCGACGTCACCGGGGCCGTCGAGGCTGCCCTGGACGAAATAGACGTGCCCCGGGAGGTAATCGCTGGGGATGCGCGGCGCCCAGGGCGTCTGCTCCAGGTGGGGCCGGCCGAACGTGTCCATCCGCCAGATGAACGGCGTGATGAAGTCGGCGGCGCCGTCGGCCCAGACGAACTTCAGGCCGTCGAAGCGCTCGAACACGCCCTCCGGCAACACCCGCACCTACGAGCAATACGTCAGCTTCATGGCGCTGAATTACATCTACCACCAGATGAACATGATCGCGGAAGCCGTGTTCGGTCGCGTCGGCGGCCTGAAGTTCGTCTGGGCCGACGGCGCCGCCGACTTCATCACGCCGTTC
>NZ_LZJJ01000283.1:0-11996 GCF_001667625.1 Mycobacterium sp. E1715 | reverse complement strand
GGAACGGGCCCGCCGGCGCCGCGTCCCGCCCCGCCCGGGCAACCGATGTATGCGGGCGGCGGGCGCGCGCCGGCCGCGCCGCCGCCGCCCAACTTCCCGCCGCCGCAGCCCAAGATCGCCGGGGTGGCGTCGCCGCAGACCGAGCTGAGCCGCTCGGCCGCCAAGCCGCCCGAGGTGGCCAACCTGGCGACGAAGATGTTCCAGGCGCTCATGCCGTCGCGGTCCGGGGCGCTGCAGAAGCCCTCCGGCGCGCTGACGATCGGCCGGGCCACCGACAACGACGTCGTCATCCAGGACGTCCTCGCGTCCCGCCATCACGCGTTCCTGACCCAGACGCCGCTGGGCACCGAGATCCGCGACGCGCACAGCGTCAACGGGACCTTCGTGAACGGCGTGCGGGTCGGGTCCGCGGTGCTGACCGAGGGCGACGTGGTCACCATCGGCAACGTCGACCTGGTGTTCACCCGGGGCGAGTTGCTGCGGCGCACGGAGGCCGCGACCCGTTCCGGCGGCCTGGAGGTCAACTCCGTTTGCTTCACCGTCGACCAGAACAAGCAACTGCTCGACCACATCACGCTGACCGCGAGGCCCGGCACGCTGACGGCCATCATCGGCGGCTCGGGTGCCGGCAAGACCACGCTGTCGCGGGTGATCGTGGGCTACACCAGCCCCACGTCGGGCTCGGTGACCTTCGAAGGCCACGACATCCACGCCGAGTACGCGACCATGCGCAGCAGGATCGGGATGGTTCCGCAGGACGACGTCGTGCACCGGCAGTTGACCGTCAACCAGGCCCTGAACTACGCCGCCGAGCTGCGGTTGCCGCCCGACACCAGCAAGGCCGAGCGGGCTCAGGTCGTCGCCCAGGTCCTCGAAGAACTGGACATGACCAAGCACGCCGAGACCCGGGTCGACAAGCTGTCCGGTGGCCAGCGCAAGCGGGCCTCGGTGGCCCTCGAGCTGCTCACCCAGCCGTCCCTGCTGCTCCTCGACGAGCCGACGTCCGGTCTGGACCCGGCGCTGGACCGTCAGGTCATGCTGATGCTGCGCCAGCTCGCCGACGCCGGCCGCACGGTGTTGGTGGTGACCCACTCGGTCTCGTACCTGGACGTCTGCGATCAGATCCTGCTGATCGCGCCGGGCGGCAAGACCGCCTTCTGCGGCCCGCCCGACCAGGTCGAGGCGGCCATGGGCACCCGCAACTGGGCCGACATCTTCGCCAAGGTGGGCGCCGACCCGGACGAGGCCAACCGCCGGTTCAAGGAGCGCGATCAGCATTCGTCCCGGCCGCCCTCCCCGCAAAGCCCGGCCGACCTGGGCGAGCCGCCGAAGACCGACCTGTGGCGGCAGCTGTCCACGATCGCTCGCCGCCAGGTCCGCCTGGTCGTATCCGACCGCGGCTACACCATCTTCCTGGCGATCCTGCCGTTCCTCATCGGGGCGTTGTCGCTGACCGTGAAGGGCCCGCATCCCGGCCTTGGCCCGGCCGACCCGCTCGGCCCCGCGCCGACGCAGCCGCAGTACATCATGGTCCTGTTGAACATCGGCGCCGTCTTCATGGGCACCGCGCTGACCATTCGCGACCTGATCGGCGAGCGCCCGATCTTCCGGCGCGAGCAGGCCGTCGGCCTGTCCACCACCGCGTACCTGCTCGCCAAGATCGCGGTGTTCTGTGTCTTCGCGACGCTGCAGGCGGCGATCGCGACCATCATCGTGCGGCTGGGCAAGGGCGCGCCGACGGCGCACCCGCCATTCTTCGGGAACTCCACCTTCTCGCTGTTCGTCACGGTCGCCGGGACGTGCGTGGCTTCGGCGATGCTGGGCCTGCTGTTGTCGGCCTTGGCCCAGTCCAACGAACAGATCATGCCGCTGCTGGTGGTGTCGATCATGTCGCAGCTGGTGTTCTCCAGCGGCATGATCCCCGTCTACCAGCGCTTCGGCCTCGAGGAGCTCGCGTGGCTGACACCGGCCCGGTGGGGCTACGCCGCAGGTGCCTCGTCGATCGACTTTCCGTCGCTGGTCAAGGTCAAACAGATCCCGACCAACGACCCGATCTGGCAGCACTCGAAACACATCTTCGTGTTCGACATGGCGATGCTGGCGTTCCTGTCCGTCGCCTACACCGGCTTCGTGCGGTGGCACATCCGGCTGAAACGCTGAGATGACCCAAGCCGCCGGGCCCGTCCTGACCGTTCGATCCGACCGATCGAAGGGCAGCTTCGCGGCCGGCCGCGACGTCGTCGTCGGCAGCGACCTGCGGGCGGACCTGCGGGTCGCACACCCGCTGATCGCCCGCTCGCACCTGCTGCTGCGCTTCGATCGCGGCAAATGGATTGCGCTTGACAACAATTCGTTGAACGGGGTTTACGTCAACGGCCAGCGGGTGCCGCTGGTGGACATCGAAGACGGCCAGACCATCAACATCGGCAAGCCCGACGGTCCACGGATCACCTTCGAGATCGGCCACCACACAGGCAGCGTGGGCATGCTTCCGCCCACCACGGAGTCGATCCCGGTGATCACGCCGCCCAGCGACGCGCAGCCGCCGGGCTCGCCGTCGACCGGACCGCGACCGCAGGCCCCGCCGCGACAGCCCCCGGCCCAGCAGCCGCCCGCGCGCCCCTGGGCGGGCCCGCAGCGCACCACCGCCGTTCCCATCGTCCGGCCGGACGCCGCGACCCGGTCGGTGCCGCAATCTGGCGGGCGGCCCGACTTGAGTCCGCCCACCCAGATCGGCGTGAGCGGCCAGGTGGCGGAGTTCCCCACCACGCGGGTGAAGAATCTGGGCCCGGATTCCCACCGCCCGACCGAGCGGCCGGGGCGCGCCGCCTGGATCGGGCGGGCGCTCGACAACGACATCGTCATCCACGACGTGCTGGCGTCGCGCCATCACGCGTTCCTCACCACGACCCCGGCGGGCCCGGAGATCCGGGACGCCAACAGCAGCAATGGCACCTTCGTCAACGGCGTGAAGGCCGCGTCCGCCGTGCTGTCCGAGGGCGACGTGGTGACCATCGGCAACGTCGACCTGGTGTTCTCCGGCGGCATCCTGGTGCGCCGCCAGGAGGCGGCGACGCGCACCGGCGGCCTGGAGGTGAACGGCGTCGACTTCAGCGTCAACGGCAAGAACCTGCTCGAGAAGATCTCGTTGACGGGCCGGCCGGGCACACTGACCGCCCTCATCGGCGGGTCCGGCGCGGGCAAGACCACGCTGTCGCGGCTGATCGCCGGCTACGCGACGCCGACCTCCGGCGTGGTCACCTTCGAGGGCCACAACATCCACACCGAGTACGCGTCGCTGCGCACCCGGATCGGGATGGTGCCCCAGGACGACGTGGTGCACCGCCAGCTCACGGTGAACCAGGCGCTGGGTTACGCGGCCGAGCTGCGGTTGCCGCCCGACACCAGCAAGGCCGACCGCGAGCAGGTCGTCGCGCAGGTGCTCGACGAGCTGGGGCTGACCCAGCACGCGGAGACCCGCGTGGACAAGCTGTCGGGCGGGCAGCGCAAGCGCGCCTCGGTGGCCCTCGAGCTGCTGACCGGGCCGTCGCTGCTGATCCTCGACGAGCCGACGTCGGGCCTGGACCCGGCGCTGGATCTGCAGGTCATGACGATGCTGCGCCAGCTGGCCGACGCGGGCCGGGTGGTGCTGGTGGTCACTCACTCCCTGACCTACCTCGAGGTCTGCGACCAGGTGCTGCTGATGGCGCCCGGCGGCAAGACGGCGTTCCTCGGGCCGCCCGACCAGATCGGGGCGGCCATGGGGACCACGAACTGGGCGCAGATCTTCGCGAAGGTGGGCGCCGACCCGGACGAGGCCAACCGGCGCTTCCTGGCGCAGAACAAACCCGCGCCGCCCGCCCAGACGGAGGCGCCCGCCGACCTCGGCGCCCCGCCGCGCACCAGCCTGCGCCGCCAGTTCTCCACCATCGCCCGCCGCCAGGTCCGCCTCGTCGTCGCCGACCGCGCCTACTTCGTGTTCCTGGCGCTGCTGCCGTTCATCATGGGCGCGCTGTCGCTGACCGTTCCCGGCCACACGGGTTTCGGCTACGCCGACCCCACCAGCGAGTCCGCCGGCGAGGCCGGGACGATCCTGACCCTGCTCACCATGGCCGCGGCGTTCATGGGGACCGCGCTGACGATCCGCGACCTGATCGGGGAGCGCCCGATCTTCCGGCGCGAGCAGGCGGTCGGGCTGTCGACCACCGCGTACCTGTTGGCCAAGATCGCGGTGTTCTGCGTGTTCGCCGTTGTCCAGGCGGCGATCGCGACCGCGATCGTGGTGGTGGGCAAGGGCCCGCCGAAGCGGCCGGCCGTGCTGCTCGGGAACGCGACCCTGGAACTGTTCGTCGCGGTCGCGGCGACCTGTGTGGCCGCGGCGATGCTGGGCCTGCTGCTGTCGGCGCTGGCGCGCTCCAACGAGCAGATCATGCCGCTGCTGGTGGTGTCACTGATGGCGCAGATGGTGCTGTCCGGCGGGATGGTGCCGGTCACCAACCGGATCTTCCTCGACCAGCTGTCCTGGGGGGTGCCCTCGCGGTGGGGGTACGCCGCGCAGGCGTCGACGGTCGACCTGTGGACCGTCGCGCCGGGCCCGCAGAGCCCGCGGGACAGCCACTTCCGGCACACCTCGGGCACCTGGCTGTTCGACATGGGGATGCTCGCGCTGCTGTCGGTCACCTACGCCGCCGTGGTGCGCTGGCGCATCCGGCTCAAGCAGTGACGTCAGCCGTCCAGGCGCAGGCCTTGCGCCGCCGCGAAGGCCACCGCCTGCCCGACGTCGACGCGGGCACCCGTCAGCGAGGCGGTCCGCCACAACGCGGGATCCACGGTCGCGCCGCGCAGGTCGGCGTCGTCCAGCCGCGCGCCCGTCGCCCGCGCACCGGACAGGTCGGCACCGCGTAGCACCGCCTTGCGCAGGTCGGCCTCCACCAGGCTGGCCTCTCGCAGCCGGCAGCCACTCAGGTCGACGCCCCGCAGGTCGTTACCGCCCAGCACCGCGAGCGTGAAGTCGACCTCGTCGAAGGAGATCGGCCGCATCCGGCACTGCACGAACACCGAACCCAGCATGCTGCACTGCGCAAAGGTGCTGTGCCACAACGAGGTTCGCCGGAAGGTGCAATTGCGAAACGCCGACCCGCGGTGTCGGGACTCGGCCAGGTTGGCGCCGCTGAAGTCGCACTCGTCGAACACGGCCCGCTCGGTGTCCAGCCGGCTGAGGTCCTCGTCGGTGAAGTCGTGGCCGGTGAGTTCCTTGTCGGCCCACCGCTCGGTCAATTCGCCGTCAGGCTGGCCAGTGCGTATTCGCTCACCGCGATCAGCGCGTCGGTCGCCGACCGGCGATCCCGTGCATCGACCGTGATCACCGGGATGTGCGCCGGCAGGGTGAGCGCCTCGCGCACCTCGGCGACGGGATAGCGCGGCGCGCCGTCGAATTCGTTGACCGCGATCAGGAACGGCAGGTTGCGGTGCTCGAAGAAGTCGACTGCGGCGAAGCTGTCCTCCAGGCGCCGGCAGTCCACCAGCACGATCGCCCCGATGGCCCCGCGCACCAGGTCGTCCCACATGAACCAGAACCGGCGCTGACCCGGCGTGCCGAACAGGTAGAGCACCAGGTCCTCGTCCAGGGTGATCCGGCCGAAGTCCATCGCGACGGTGGTGGTCCGCTTGTCCGGGGTGGCCTCCAGCGCGTCGACGGCGGTCGAGGCGTCGGTGAGCATCGCCTCGGTGCGCAACGGCATGATCTCCGACACCGCGCCGACGAACGTCGTCTTGCCTGCACCGAATCCGCCGGCGATGACGATCTTCGTCGAGGCGTGGGCGGGATCGGAGTACACCTCGGAGTGCGCCTCAGAGTGCCTTAAGGCCACGCAGCGTCCTTCCTATCAGTTCGTGGCGCTCATCTCTGGTCGAACGCTCGGACAACGTCCTATGCACCCGAAGGTAGCCGGACAAAACCAGATCGCCGACCAGGACGCGCGTGACACCGAGCGGCAGATCAAGCCGTGCGGAGATCTCGGCGACCGACGGGCTGCCGACGCACAGTTGAATGATCTTGCCTTTCGCGTCGTCGGGCGGCCACCGGTGAGCCAGCCCGGCCTGCAGCGTCTGGATCGGGGCTTCCACGGGAAGGTCGACGTCGGTGCCGGTCCGCCCGGACGTCAGGGTGTACGGGCGGACCAGGTTCCCTCGGCGTGCGGTCGGCTCAGCAAGGTGCCGGGGCTCGCGTTCGTCCATCGCGGCTCACGAGACGCCGGACCGGCGGGTGGACTGCACCACGCCCCCGACCCGTTCGACCAGGATGGCCATCTCGTAACCGATCTGACCGATGTCACACGACGTCGCGGCGAGCGTGGCCAGGTGCGAGCCGTCGCCGACGCGCATCAGCAGCAGGTAGCCGTTCTGCATCTCCACCACCGACTGCGCACCTGGCCACCCTCGAACAGCTGCGCGGCGCCGGTCGCCAAACTGGCCAGGCCGGAGGCGACCGCGGCCAGCTGGTCGGCGCGCTCGCGCGGGAGATGTTCGCTGGCGGCGATGGGCAGCCCGTCCACGGAGACCAGCAGCGCATGCGCCACGCCCGGGACCTCGCGGGCGAACCGCGTCACCAGCCAGTCCAGGGAGTTGTCGGGTGCGGTCATTCCTGCTCTGGCCCCTGGGTGTCGCGGGCGTGCACCCGGCCAGTGCGCACGCCGCCGAAGTGGCTGCTGAACGAGGCTCGCACCGCCTCGGGATCGCGGGCGGCGGCCGCGTGCTGCGGTTCGCGGCCGGAGTGCAGGCCGCCGTTGGGCTCTTGGCTCTCGTCCTCGTCGGGCCGGGCCGTCCCATTGGCGGCGCCGGGCACCAGCCGGGCACCGGGCGTACGGACCGGCAGGCCGTGCTCGGCGGTGCGCGACTCGACGGGCGTGTCCTCGGCCGCCGCGGCCAGCGTCCAGCCGCGGTCCCACACCGACTGCCAGTCCAGGTCGGGGCTGTTGACCAGGTCGTGCGGATCACCGAGCATCTCCGACAGCATCCGCCGGTAGATCACGTCGTCGTCAGCGGGAGCGGCTGCGCTCTTCGGCGCGGCCGGGATCGACGGGGCGGGCGCGCTCGGCGCCGGGCTCGGCGGCTTGTCGGCGGCCGCGGCCGGCTCGTCCGCCTCCCGCGACCGCGCGGCGAAGAACGCCGACGTGTCCGAAGCGCGGACGGGCTTCGGCTCCGGTTTGGCGTCCGGGGCGCTCGCCGGGGTCCCGCCCTCCCACCACGGTGTGGGCAGTTCGCGCCGCCGCGGCAGCGGCTCGGCGGGTTCGGCGGGCACCACGGTGATGCCGCTGGAACCGGGATTGCGGCGCGGCAGCAACGTGACCGGCGGCGCCGCGGCGGGGGCGTTGCGGGCCGGCTCGGGCCGGCGTTCCTCCTCGGGCGCGGCGACCGCGGCGGCGGGCTGCGCGCCGGGCGCCGAAACCGCCCGGATCCGGGCGACTCGGGCCTGCGGCGCCGAGCCCTCGAGAATCGTTGGGGGCAGGTAGATCTCGGCGGTGGTGCCCGAGCCTTCCTCGTTGGCCGCCGGGCCGCGCAGCCCCACCCGGATGCCGTGCCGGTCCGCGAGCCGGCCGACGACGAACAGGCCCATGTGGCGGGCGTTGTCGGGGCTGACCTCGCCGCCGGCCTGCAGCCGCATGTTGGCGATGCGCCGATCGGTGTCGTTCATGCCCAGGCCGGAGTCGGCGATCCGCACCACGACTCCGCCGTCGCCGCCGCGGGCCGCCGAGACGCGCACGGGCGTCGCGGGTGGCGAATAACGCAGGGCGTTGTCGATCAGCTCGGCGAACAGGTGGATGGCGCCGCCGGCGGCGGCGCCGATCAGCGTGCTGTTGTCGGGCAGCCCGGCGATCTCGACGCGGCGGTAGTCCTCGACCTCGGAGACCGCGGCGCCCAGCACCGTCGACAGCGGCACCGGGTCGCGCTGGTCGCGCGCGAGCTGCGCGCCCGCCAGCACCAGCAGGTTGGCGCTGTTGCGGCGCAGCCGGGCGGCGAGGTGGTCCAGCCGGAACAGGCTGTCCAGGCGCTCGGGATCCTCCTCGTTGCGCTCCAGCCGATCGATGAGTGACAGCTGCTGGTCGACCAGCGAGCGGCTGCGCCGCGACATGGTCTCGAACATGTCGTTGACCAGCAGCCGCAACCGGGCCTCGTCGCCGGCGAGCAGCAGGGCCTGGGTGTGCAATTCGTCGACCGCGTGGGCGACCTGGCCGATCTCCTCCGTGGTGTACACCGGCAGCGGCTGCGGCGTCGGCTCGGCGCCGCCCGCCTTGACCCGGGCGATCTCCTCCTCGAGGTCGGTGTGGGCCACCTTGAGGGCTCCGTCGCGCAGGACGCGCAGGGGCCGCACCAGCGCGCGGGCCACCAACAGCACCACGATCAGCGCGATCACGATGGCGGACAGCACCAGGACGGCGTCGAGGATGGCGGCATTGCGCCTGTCTGCGGCCTGGGCGTGCACGGTTTTCGTCACCGCCGCGGTGGCGTCCTTGACGATCTGGTCGGCGATGTCGTCGGTGGTCTGTATCGAGCGCAGCAGGTCGGCGTTGTCGACGAGGACGCTGGCCGGGTCGGACATGATCGCCATCCGGGTCACCAGCTGCTGCTGCAGCGTCTTGGCTTCGGGCGAGCCGGCGCCGAGGACCTCGCTCATCCCGAACAGGGTCGACGGCTCGGTTCCGGCCAGGGTGATCATCGAGGTCCGCAATTGCGGCTCGGGCAGGTCGGCGCCCCGGGTGACGAGGATCTTCTGCATCGTCATCTGCCCGCGGGCCCCGACGGCACGGCTCAGGCCCTGGGTCTGGGCGCGGACCTTCTCGTCGTCGACGCGGACCGACGCGTTGATGACGTCCTCGGCCGTCAGCAGGATCGGGGCGTAGAGGGTCACCCGCTCCCGCAAACCCAGGCCGTTGTCGGTCGCCTTGTTCACCAGCATCTGACCGCCGTCGAGCAGGTTGGTCACCCCCGACCGGACTTCGGGGCTGACGTCGGTGTCGCGCAGCCGGGTGTCCAGTTCGTATTTGCGCGCCTCGAAGTTCTTCTTGGCCCCCTCCACGTCGCGCCCGGTGCTGCCCGCCAGCAGGGCGACGTCGAGGGCCGACATGTATTTGGTGATCACGGGGACCACGTCGGCGCGGGCCGCGGCCAGCCGCAGCCCGGCCGAGTTCGCCATTGCACCCTGGATGCGCAGCCCGCCGAAGACCGTTGCCAGCACCAGCGGCACCAGCACGATCGCCAGGACCTTCCACCGGACCGGCCAGTTGCTGAGCGACCAGGCCGGTGGGCGTTTGGCCGGCGCCGACTCGGCGGCGCCGGGCGGCGGGGACTCGGGGACCGCCTCGGCAGGGGTGGCCGGGCGGGCGAACATGGTCACGTCGGCACGGCCGCGCGACCGGCCGCTGCGCTGATGCTCAGCGCTCGAGAAAACGAGAGGCTCATGAGACTTCCTGCTTTATCCACCCGTGCCACGCCAGATGGGCGCGAGCGCGTCAACGTGGCAATCCGACGAGTATGACAGCCCGCGGCCCAGGTCACCAGAATCCGTACTGAGCAGACAGGCCTCTCCAAGGTGCACCGGCGCGCGGGCCGACGATCCTGGCAAACCCGCTAGGCGTGGCGCAGGACGGCGACGAGGAAATCCGACTCATCGGTGAACGGGCGCAGGTCCCAGGTGGACAGCAGCAGGTCGGGCTCGAGCCCGGCGGCCGCCGCGTCGTCGAGGAACTCGGCGAATCCGTAGTCGCGGCCCGCGCCGAAGCCGATCGCCGCCCGACCGTCGTCCCCGAGGTGGGCCCGCAGCCGGCCCAGCACCCGGCGCCGCGTGCTCGGCGCCAGGAACGTCATCACGTTGCCGGCCGACACGATCACGTCGAACGGCTCGGCGATGCCGCGGGCGGGCAGGTCGAGCTCGGCGAGGTCGCCGACGAGCCAGCGCGGCCCGGGGTGATCCTGCTCGGCCGCTTCGATCAGCGCCGGGTCGACGTCGACGCCGACGACCTGGTGACCGGCGGCGGCCAGGTACCCGCCCAGCCGGCCGGGGCCGCAGCCGGCGTCGAGGATGCGGGCGCCGCGCGGGGCCATCGCGTCCACGAAGCGCGCCTCGCCGGCCAGATCGTCACCGGCGCGGGCCATGGCGCGGAACCGCTCGATGTACCAGTGCGAATGTCCCGGATCGGCAGCGACTTTCCGCATCCAGAGGCTCTGCTCGACCATGCGACCATTATCGCGTTGTGTTCAAGCTGATGTTCTTCTCCCCACGCATCGCCCCCAACACCGGCAACGCCATCCGGACGGCGGCGGCGACCGGATGCGAATTGCACCTGGTCGAGCCGATGGGCTTCGACATGTCCGAACCCAAGCTGCGGCGGGCCGGTCTGGACTATCACGACCTGGCGTCGGTGACGGTGCATCCGTCGCTGCCGGCCGCGTGGGAGGCGCTGTCGCCGGAGCGGGTGATCGCCTTCACCTCGCACGCGCCCACCTCGTTCGCCGACGTCCGCTACCGGCCGGGCGACGTCCTGTTGTTCGGTCCCGAGCCGACCGGACTGGACGCGGCGACGCTGGCCGACGAGCACATCACCGAGCAGGTGCGCATCCCGATGCTGGCGGGGCGGCGCTCGCTGAACCTGTCCAACGCCGCGGCCGTCGCCGTCTACGAGGCCTGGCGACAGCAGGGTTACCCGGGCGCGTTCTAGCGATGAGTTCTGCGACCGACGGGAGTCAGCATTGATATGCCTACCTTCATCACCATCGGTTACGGCGACGAGGCCGGATACCACCAGTTGAGCGCGCACCGCAGACACGCCGCGCACACCCGCGACGACGAACTCAGCGCGTCCGGCGCGCTCGTCGCCCGGGCCGGAAACCCCGTGCAGGTGCGCAACCCGGACGGCGCGGGCGTGCGGATCGAGCCGGGCCCCTTCCTCCGATCGGCTCTGCCGATCGCGGGATTCGCGGTCATCGAGGCCGACGATCTCGACACGGCGATCGAGCGCGTCAGCCAGACGCCGTGTGCGGTCGCGCACGGGGTCGTCGAGGTTTGGCCTCTGCAGACCTGACTACCAGGTGTTCCAGTGGGTGAGCTGCTCGGCGGGCAGCCGCTTGGCCGGGCGGAAGTCGGTGCCCTTGGTGTAGGCGATCGGGAACAGCCCGCCCTGGCTGTACTCGTCGTACGGGATGCCCACCACGTCTGCGACCTGCTTTTCACCGTCACCGAGCAGGTGCAGCGTCGTCCAGCACGACCCCAGCCCGCGGGAGCGCAGCGCCAGGCAGAAGCTCCACACCGCCGGGAACAGCGACGCCCAGAACGACACGCCGCCCAGCGGCTGCTTCTCCTCCCGGCCGAAGATGCAGGGAATCAACAACACCGGCGCCTCGTGCATGTGCTCGGCGAGGTAGGTCGCGGAGTCGCGCACCTTGCCCATCCGCTCCCCGCGGGTGTCCCCGTCGGCGTATTCGGGCGCGGGTGAGCTCAGGTAGGCCCGGGCGTTCTTCAGGTAGACGTCGGCGATCGCCTTCTTCTTGTCCGCGTCCTCGACGAACACCCACTGCCAACCCTGCGAATTGGATCCGGTGGGGGCCTGCAGCGCCAGGTCGAGGCATTCCATCAAGACGTCGCGTTCGACCGGCTTGTCGAAGTCCAGGCGTTTGCGGACCGAGCGGGTGGTGGTGAGGACTTCGTCGACGGACAGGTTGAGGGTCATGTGCTGGAGACTACCTGCGGGCCCATGAGCGGCGAACTGGCGCAAGAGGTTTCCGACGGGCCGGCGCCTCAGGCACCGAGCGTGAATCCACGGTGGGAATTGGGTCGAAATCCCGCAGCGGAGTGCACGTGCGGCGCCGTCGTCTCCGTCGCGCTCGGTCAGGTCAGGACGGGGGCGGCGGGGCCGGCTGGTCGGGCGGAATCGCCCCACCGCAACCACCCGGCGGTGTGGAGCTTCTGCCTGGCGCTGCGCTCCCGCGGGCTGGGGTCGTGC
>NZ_LZJJ01000282.1:0-1197 GCF_001667625.1 Mycobacterium sp. E1715 | reverse complement strand
CACCAGCGGCACCCCCTGGCACCACACCCGCCACTGGATCGACATCGCGTCCGCCGCCCCACCGGCGTTGCGGCCCAACAGTCCCCGCGCTGCGACGGACACCCGCTCTGCGCGAAGGGGCAACGGCACCCCGATCGATGACTGGTCCTATGGGGTTGCCTGGCCCGTGCGACCGCTCCCCGATGCTCCGCCACCCGGCGGCGGTCGATGGCTGGTCGTGGGCGACACCGAGCTGACCGGCGAACTGGACCGCGTCGCCGGGTCCCAAATCGGCATCGAGGGCCTGGAGTCCGGCGCCCTCGCCGACGAAGAGGCACTGCACGGGGCGCTCAACGGTGTCGACCGCGTGCTCTACGCGCCGCCCGCCTCCGGAACGTCGGTCGCGGTCGCCTATCAGCTGTTCCACCACACCCGCCGGCTCACCGCGGCCATGGCGGCCGCCGCCACGCCAGCGAAGCTGTTCATCGTCACCCGCAACGGCCAACCGACCACCGAGGGCGACCGCGCCAACCCCGCACACGGGGCGCTGTGGGGCCTGGGACGCACCCTCGCACTCGAACACCCCGAAATCTGGGGCGGCATCATCGATCTGGACGGCTCGGTGCCCGCACAGGTGCTGACGCGCCTGGTGCTCGACGAGACCACCGGGGCGGACGGAGAGGACCAGGTCGTCTACCGCAACGGCGTGCGGCACGTGCCCCGGCTGCACGCTCATACGCTGCCCACCGAACCGGTGACGCTGGACACCGCCGCCAGCCAACTGGTCATCGGCGCCACCGGAAACATCGGCCCACACCTGATCCGTGAACTCGCCCGGATGGGCGCCGGGACCATCGTCGCGGTGTCGCGCAACCCCGGCCAGCGGTTGCGCGAGCTCGCCGACGGCCTCGCCGCGGCGGGAACCACCCTCGTCACAGTCGCCGCCGACGCCACCGACGAAACCGCGATGAGAGAACTGTTCGACCGGTTCGGCGCCGACCTGCCACCGCTGGAGGGCGTCTACCTGGCGGCATTCGCCGGCCAGCCGGTCCTGCTCAGCGAGATGACCAACGACGACGTCACGGCGATGTTCGCGCCCAAGCTCGACGCCGCGGCGCTGCTGCACCGCCTGACGCTGGAGACACCGGTGCGCCACTTCGTGGTGTTCTCCTCCATCTCCGGCCTCACCGGTTCGCGGTGGCTGGCCCACTACACCGC
>NZ_LZJJ01000281.1:0-676 GCF_001667625.1 Mycobacterium sp. E1715 | reverse complement strand
TTGGAGAAGCCGTAGTTGAAGCTGGAGCCGCCCAGCCCGTCGCCGTGGGTGACCTCGATGACGGGCACCCCCGCGGTGTCCAGGGCGGCCACGATGGCACCCACCTCTTCTTTGGTGAATTGGTGGCGCTTGTGGTGCGAGCCGTCCCGCAACGACGTGTCGGTCAGCCGTACGTCCCAGATCGGGTTGAAGAAAATGTCGTGTGTGCTCATGCCTGCGCTCCCGGCGCCGTCGCGGATAAGGATTCCTTCGCGATCTCCTCGCCGACCTTGGTGGCCGCGGCGGTCATGATGTCCAGGTTGCCCGCGTACGGGGGCAGGTAATCGCCGGCGCCCTCGACCTCGACGAACGTGGTCACCACCGCCTGCCCACCGGAGTTCAGCGACGGCTCGTCGAACTGCGGCTCGTTGAGCAGCCGGTAGCCGGGCACGTAGGTCGCCACCTCGGCCACCACGTCGTGGATGGACTGCGCGATCGCGTCGCGGTCGGCGTCCTCGGGGATCGCGCAGAAGATTGTGTCGCGCATGATCATCGGCGGGTCGGCCGGGTTGAGGATGATGATCGCCTTGCCCCGCTTGGCGCCGCCGATCGTCTCGACACCCTTGCTGGTGGTCTTGGTGAACTCGTCGATGTTGGCCCGCGTGCCCGGCCCGGCCGAGACCGACGCCACCGACGC
>NZ_LZJJ01000280.1:0-10656 GCF_001667625.1 Mycobacterium sp. E1715 | reverse complement strand
GTTGTAGGGCGGGGCGTGCGCGGCCAGCAGCCGCAGTTCGCGGACGCCGGCCTCCGGCGCGGGCGCGCCGGGTGCCGGGAGACCGGCCGGGATGGGCCCGGGATCGGCGAGCGCCGTGCGCTGCTCGGGCGACAGCGAGACGTACTGCGACTTGACGACCGCGATCTGCACCTGCAGCTGACTTTGCTTGGACTGCAGGCTC
Source organism: Mycobacterium sp. E1715 (assembly GCF_001667625.1). Lineage (NCBI taxonomy): Bacteria > Bacillati > Actinomycetota > Actinomycetes > Mycobacteriales > Mycobacteriaceae > Mycobacterium > Mycobacterium sp. E1715. The sequence continues at coordinate 10,454 of NZ_LZJJ01000280.1, read as the reverse complement.
GCTCGCACCGCGGCGGCCTGCTCCGCCGCGCTCTTGGCGTCGGCGGCGGACTTGGCGGAATCCCGCTCGGCCTTGGCGGCAAGCTCGTTGGCGACCCGGAAGTTCCTCATCTGGTCGGCCATCTGCGTCGCCATCTGGCGCTGCATGGCCAGCTTGTCGATCAGCCCCTGCGGCGACCCGGCGGTCAACATGGCCGTCATGCCGTCCACGCGGCCGCCCATGTAGGTGGCGGCGGCGAGTTTGTTGACGGCGCTCTGGTAGGACGCCAACCGAGCCTTGGCGGCGTCGACGGCGGCCTGCGCGTCGTCGTGCTTCTTGTCCGCCGCCCGCTGGGCCGCCAACTTGTCGTTGAGGTCGAGCTGCGCGCTGTGCATCGCCTCGGTGGTCTGCTCGGCCTGGCGGGACAACTCGTTGAGTTTCGCCAGCGCGTCGTCGGCCGGGTCGGCCGAGACGTGCGCAGCAAGGACACCCGTTAACACAGTGAAGCCCGCTAGCGTCCCGATGGCAGTTCGTGTGAGGACACGCGCAAACGGGTATCTAGAGTCAAGCCTCAAGATTTTGCTTCCTTAAACGGCCACCGACGCGCCCTCGCGCCGTCGAGCTGGTTTAGGTCTCAAACAGGTTACGAAACGATATCGACGTTTGTCCAAAGCGAGCGGTTAAGAAATTGGATAGATTTCTGTCATTATCGTGTGAACGACGCTGACCCCCTCGTAAGCCTTTGGCACACAAAGCATCCTAGGCGACGCCCGAATCGTGCTCGCGGCGGATGGGCACCAGCCGCAATCGCGGCGCCAGGCCGACATCGGCGAGCACCGCCAATGCAGCGCATTCGTCTTCCAACAAAGTTTCCGGGACCCCGAGTATCACGCTGACTACGCAATCGCGGCACCCGGGCCCGCGCACCGCGCAGTCGTCGCAGTCGATCACCACCGGGGCGCCCGCATCCGGCGCCTTCGCGCCGTAGCCGTCGGGTCTGCTGCTTCGTGCCATCGGGATCGGTCCTCTCGGTCGGGCTGGGTGAACGTCAGGTCGGACTGTCCGAACGGTAACCGCAGCCACCGACAACCAGCCGGCACCGCGTTTCGGCTGGCAACAGGCTCGACTCGCCCCGGCGTGGGAGCCGCGCGGGTGTCGGTGGTCGCGCTTAACCTCGCGGCCATGGGTGCCGGTGGTGCGACTCAGCTCAGCTTCGCCGACTTGGGGTCGCCCTTTGCCACCGCCGACGCCCCGCTGCGCGACACCACATTCGTGGTGGTGGACCTGGAAACCACCGGCGGCCGCACCAAGGGCACGGACGGAAGCGCCCCCGACGCCATCACCGAGATCGGCGCGGTCAAGGTTCGCGGCGGCGTGGTGCTCGGCGAGTTTGCCACGCTCGTCGACCCGGAACGCAGCATCCCGCCGCAGGTCGTGCAGCTGACCGGCATCACCACCGCGATGGTGTCCGACGCTCCGAGGATCGACGCGGTGTTGCCGATGTTCCTCGAGTTCGCCGGGGACGCGGTGCTGGTCGCGCACAACGCCGGGTTCGACATCGGGTTCCTGCGCGCCGCGGCGGCGCGGTGCGACATCGCCTGGCCCCGACCGCGGGTGCTGTGCACGGTGCGGCTGGCCCGCCGGGTGCTCAGCCGCGAGGAAGCCCCCAGCGTGCGGCTGGCCGCCCTGGCGCGGCTGTTCGCCGTCGCCACACAGCCCACCCACCGCGCCCTCGACGACGCGCGCGCCACCGTCGACGTGCTGCACGCCCTCATCGAGCGGGTGGGCAATCAGGGCGTGCACACCTACGCCGACCTGCGCGCCTACCTGCCGGACGTGACGCCGGCCCAGCGGCGCAAGCGGGTCCTCGCCGAGGGCCTGCCCCGCCGGCCTGGCGTCTACCTGTTCCGCGGGCCGTCGGGCGAGGTGCTCTACGTCGGCACCGCCGTCGACCTGCGCCGCCGGGTCGGCCAGTACTTCACCGGCGCGGACCCGCGCGGCCGGATGAAGGAGATGGTCAACCTGGCCACCTCGGTCGACCACGTCGAGTGCGCCCACGCCCTGGAGGCCGGCGTCCGCGAACTGCGGCTGCTGGCCGCGCACGCCCCGCCCTACAACCGCCGGTCGCGGTTCCCGCACCGATGGTGGTGGGTGGCGCTCACCGACGAGGCGTTCCCGCGGCTCGCGGTGGTGCGGGCGCCCCGCCATGACCGCGCCGTCGGCCCGTTCCGCTCGCGTGCCGACGCCGCCGACACGGCCGCCCTGCTGGCCCGCTTCACCGGGCTGCGGACCTGCACCGCCCGGCTGGGGCGCTCGGTCCTGCACGGCCCGGCCTGCGCCGAGGTCGAGGTCTCGCCGTGCCCCGCGGCGCGCGGCGTCACGGCGACCCAATACGCCGCGGCCGTCGCGCACGCCACCGCCTTGATCGACGGCCTGGAGAATGCCGCCCTGGCCGCCGCCGTGGACCAGGTCGCGGCGCTGGCCGACCGCCGCCACTTCGAGAGCGCCGCCCGCCTGCGCGACCGCACCGCCACAGCCGTCGAGACCCTGTGGCGCGGCCAGCGGCTGCGCGCCCTGGCCGCGCTGCCCGAGCTGATCGCGGCCGCGCCCGACGGACAGGGCGGCTACCACCTCGCCGTCGTCCGGCACGGCCAGCTCGCGGCGGCGGGCTCCGCCCGGCGCGGGGTGCCCCCGATGCCGGTGGTCGACGCGATTGTGGCTGGGGCACAAGCGATTCTGCCGAGCCCGGCCCCGCTCGGCGGTGCGCTGGTGGAGGAGTCCGCCCTCATCGCGCGCTGGCTGGCCGGCCCGGGGGTGCGCATCGTCCGCGTCGACGACTCCCCCGACGCGGCGGGGTGGGCGTCACCGTTGCGCTCCGCCGGCGGGTGGGCGGCGTGGGCGGCCTCGGCGCGCTCGGCCCGGTTGGCGTACGAGCAAGCGGCCCAACGTGATTCAGACCTGCTGGCCGAACCGCACCCATCGCGCCAGCAGCTGTTCGGCCGCACCGGAATCGATCGCCGCGCCGGCGCGCCGCAGCCCGTCCTCCCACGCCGGCAACCATTCAGCGCGGCTGGATAGCCCGGCGTGCGCGACGATCGCACCGGCGGCGTTGAGCACGACGGCGTCCCGGACCGGGCCCTTTCCGCCGGCCAGCACCGCGCGCACCTCCGCCGCGTTGGCTTGCGCGTCGCCGCCCAGCAGATCGCCCAGATCGGCTCGGGCGAAACCGAAGCCGGCCGGATCGAAGGTCAGCCTGTCCACCGTGCCGGCCTGCACGCGCCAAATCGTGCTGGTGGTGGTCGTGGTCAGCTCGTCGAGCCCGTCGTCGCCGTGCACCACCAGCACGCTGGACCGGCGACCGGCGAACACCCCCGCCATCACCTCGGCCAGGTCGGCGAATGCGCAGCCGATCAAGCCCGCCCGCGGCCTGGCCGGATTGGTAAGCGGCCCAAGAAGATTGAACACCGTCGGCACGCCGATCTCGCGGCGCGCCGCGGACGCGTGCCGGTACGACGGGTGAAACAGCGGCGCGAAGCAGAACCCGATGCCCACCTCCGCGAGGCTCCGCGCGACCTGCTCGGGTTCGAGCTCGATGCGCACCCCGAGCGCCTCCAGCGTGTCGGCGCCGCCGGCGAGCGACGACGACGCGCGGTTGCCGTGTTTGACCACCGGCACGCCCGCGGCGGCGACCACGATCGCCGCCATGGTGGACAAGTTGAAGGTGTTGGCGCCGTCACCACCGGTTCCGACGATGTCGACGGCACCGGAGGCGATGTCGCGCACGCCCGCGGGCAGCGGGCGGGCGTGGCTCAGCATGACCTCGGCCAGCTCGCTGACCTCGGCCGAGGTGGGCACCTTCATCTTCATCGCCACCGCGAAGGCGGCGACCTGGGCCGGGCTCGCGTCGCCGGACATGATCTGGGCCATGGCCCAGGCTGCCTGGCCGCGGGGCAGATCGTGGCGGTCGGTCAACCGGCCCAGGATCCGCGGCCACGACGGCGCCGTTCCCGCCGCGCCCGCGGCGGAACCCCCGAGGGATGAAGCCTCAGATGACAGAGCCACGCGCCGATGGTCCCACGAGGACCGAACCTCCCCCAACCGTCGCATACGGCCGCCCGCTCCCGCCGTGGTCGCGACGCGAAAACATCAAATGCCGCCCCGGGTGGAGTTCAACAACTACAAAGCGTCATACTTGCGGATGTGACCAGCGCTGTAGGGACCTCAGGTACTGCAATCACGTCGCGGGTTCATTCGTTGAATCGACCCAACATGGTCAGTGTCGGCACCATCGTTTGGCTCTCCAGCGAGCTGATGTTCTTTGCCGGCCTGTTCGCGATGTACTTCACCGCGCGTGCGCAGTCGGGCGGAAAGTGGCCGCCGCCGCCGACCGAACTCAACCTCTATCAGGCCGTACCGGTGACGCTGGTGCTGATCGCGTCGTCGTTCACCTGCCAGATGGGCGTGTTCGCGGCCGAACGCGGCGACGTCTTCGGGCTGCGCCGGTGGTACGTGATCACCTTCCTGATGGGCCTGTTCTTCGTTTGCGGGCAGGGCTACGAGTACTACCACCTGGCCACCCACGGCACGACGATTCCGGGCAGCGCCTACGGCAGCGTCTTCTACCTGGCGACCGGTTTCCACGGGCTGCACGTCACCGGCGGTCTGATCGCGTTCATCTTCCTGCTGGCCCGCACCGCGATGAGCAAGTTCACTCCGGCGCAGGCCACCGCGAGCATCGTCGTGTCCTACTACTGGCATTTCGTCGACATCGTGTGGATCGCGCTGTTCACCGTGATCTATTTCATCCGATGAGCCGACGGCTCCGAATAACGGAATGAACAGGAGTGCTCGGTTGAAGAAGCTGGGGTCCATGCGAAACCGGAAGCCGCGAAAAGCAGCGAGTGATCGCTCCCGGCGGCGGCTGCGCCGCCGCTTGTCCGGCGGGCTGCTGCTGCTGATCGCGCTGACCATCGCCGGCGGGCTGGCGGCCGTGCTGACGCCGCGCCCGCAGGTGGCCGTCGCCGACGAGTCGTCCTCGGCGCTGCTGCGGACCGGCAAGCAGCTGTTCGAGACGTCGTGCGTCTCTTGCCACGGCGCCAACCTGCAGGGCGTGCCCGACCGCGGCCCCAGCCTGATCGGGGTCGGCGAGGAGGCCGTCTACTTCCAGGTGTCCACCGGCCGGATGCCCGCGATGACGGGCGAGGCCCAGGCGCCGCGCAAGGAGCCGATCTTCGACGAGGCGCAGGTCGACGCCCTGGGCGCCTACGTGCAGGCCAACGGCGGCGGCCCGACCACGGTGCGCAACCCCGACGGCAGCCTGGCCATGAAGTCGCTGCGCGGCGAGGACCTGGGCCGCGGCGGTGACTTGTTCCGGCTGAACTGCTCCTCCTGCCACAACTTCACCGGCAAGGGCGGGGCGCTGTCGTCGGGCAAGTACGCGCCGCCGCTCGAGCCGGCCAACGAGCAGCAGATCCTGGCGGCGATGCGGACCGGCCCGCAGAACATGCCGAAGTTCTCCGACGGCCAGCTGTCCTTCGAAGCCAAGAAGGACATCATCGGCTACATCAAGGCGGTCACCGAGGAGCGCCAGCCCGGCGGCTACGGCCTCGGCGGCTTCGGGCCCGCGCCCGAGGGCATGGCGGCGTGGATCATCGGGATGGTCGCCGCCATCGGTTTGGCACTGTGGATTGGGGCACGAGCATCATGAGCGAAAAGGACGTTCGCGGCTCCGACACCGGCGGAACCGCCCATGGTGTCGGCGAGAGGGAACCCGACGACGCCGCGCTGGCGGCCATGTCGCGCGACGAGCTGGTGGCGCTGGGCGGCAAGCTCGACGGCGTCGAGACGATCGTCAAGGAACCCCGCTGGCCCGTCGAGGGCACCAAGGCCGAGAAGCGCGCCGAGCGTGGGGTCGCCCTGTGGCTGCTGCTCGGCGGCGGCTTCGGCCTGGCGCTGCTGCTGGTCTTCCTGTTCTGGCCGTGGGAGTACAAGCCCAAGAGCGCCGCGGGCAGCCTGCTCTACGACCTGGCCACCCCGCTGTACGGGCTGACCTTCGGGATGTCGATCCTGTCGATCGCGATCGGCACCATCCTCTACCAGAAACGGTTTATCCCGGAAGAGATTTCGATCCAGCAGCGCCACGACGGCGCCTCGCGGGACGTCGACCGCAAGACGGTGGTAGCGAACCTGACCGACGCCCTGGAGGGCTCGACCGTCCGCCGCCGCAAGGTGATCGGGGCGTCGCTGGGGCTGGGCCTCGGCGCGTTCGGCCTGTCGACCCTGGTGGCCTTCGCCGGCGGCCTGATCAAGAACCCGTGGAAACCGGTGGTGCCCACCGCAAACGGGAAGAAGGCGGTGCTGTGGACGTCCGGGTGGACCCCGCGGTACGCGGGCGAGACCATCTTCCTCGCGCGGGCCACCGGCTCCGCAGGCGCGTCGCCGTTCATCAAGATGCGGCCCGAAGACCTCGACGCAGGCGGCATGGAGACCGTGTTCCCGTGGCGGGAATCCGACGGTGACGGCACCACGCCGGAATCGCAGGAGAAGCTGCGGGCGATCAACCAGGGCGTCCGAAACCCCGTGATGCTCATCCGGATCCGGCCCACGGACATGCCGCGGGTGGTCAAGCGCCAGGGCCAGGAGAGCTTCAACTTCGGCGAGTTGTTCGCCTACACCAAGGTCTGCTCGCACCTCGGTTGCCCCGCGTCGCTGTACGAGGAGCAGTCCTACCGAATCCTGTGCCCCTGCCACCAGTCGCAGTTCGACGCCCTGCACTTCGCCAAGCCGATCTTCGGCCCGGCGGCCCGTGCGCTGGCGCAACTGCCCATCACGATCGACTCCAACGGGTATCTGGTCGCCAACGGTGACTTCGTCGAACCCGTCGGACCGGCATTCTGGGAGAGGACGACAACATGAGTCCCAAACTGAGTCCCCCGAAACCGCCGAAGATCGGCGATGTTCTGGCCCGTCAGGGCGAGGACATCGACACTCGCTATCACCCCTCGGCGGCGGTGCGCAGGCAGCTGAACAAGGTCTTCCCGACGCACTGGTCGTTCCTGTTGGGTGAGATCGCGATGTACAGCTTCATCGTGCTGCTGCTCACCGGCGTGTACCTGACGCTGTTCTTCGACCCGTCCATGGCCGAGGTCACCTACAACGGCGCCTACCAGCCGCTGCGCGGCGTGGACATGTCCAAGGCGTTCGCCTCGACCCTGGACATCTCGTTCGAGGTGCGTGGCGGCCTGTTCGTTCGGCAGGTACACCACTGGGCCGCTTTGATTTTCGCCGCCTCCATCATGGTCCACCTGGCCCGCATCTTCTTCACCGGCGCGTTCCGGCGGCCCCGCGAGGCGAACTGGGTGATCGGCTCGCTGCTGCTGATCCTGGCGATGTTCGAGGGGTACTTCGGCTACTCGCTGCCCGACGACCTGTTGTCGGGTATCGGCCTGCGCGCCGCGCTGTCCTCGATCACGCTCGGGATGCCGGTGATCGGCACCTGGCTGCACTGGGCGCTGTTCGGCGGCGACTTCCCCTGCGGCGGCATCGGCAACGAGTGCGCGACGGTGGGCACCATCATCCCGCGGATGTACGCGCTGCACATCCTGCTGCTCCCCGGGATCATCCTGGCGCTGATCGGGCTGCACCTCGCGATGGTCTGGTTCCAGAAGCACACCCAGTTCCCCGGCCCGGGCCGCACGGAGCAGAACGTCGTGGGCGTGCGCGTGATGCCGATCTTCGCGGTGAAATCCGGCGCGTTCTTCGCCGCGATCGTGGGAGTGCTCGGCCTGATGGGTGGGCTGTTGCAGATCAACCCGATCTGGAACCTGGGCCCCTACAAGCCATCTCACGTCTCCGCCGGCTCACAGCCCGACTTTTACATGATGTGGACCGAAGGCCTGGCGCGTATCTGGCCGCCGTGGGAGTTCTACTTCTGGCACCACACCATTCCGGCGCCCGTCTGGGTGGCGCTGCTGATGGGCCTGATCTTCGTCCTGCTGATCGTCTACCCCTTCTTGGAGAAGCGGTTCAGCGGCGACTACGCCCACCACAACCTGCTGCAGCGGCCGCGTGACGCCCCGGTGCGCACCGCGATCGGTGCGATGGCGATCGCGTTCTACATGGTGCTGACGCTCAGCGCGATGAACGACATCATCGCGTTGAAGTTCCAGATCTCGCTGAACGCGACGACCTGGATCGGCCGCATCGGAATGGTGGTCCTGCCGCCGGTGGTCTACTTCATCGCCTACCGGTGGTGCGTGGCGCTGCAGCGCAGCGACCGGGAGGTGCTGGCGCACGGCATCGAGACGGGCATCATCAAGCGGCTGCCGCATGGCGCGTACATCGAGCTGCATCAGCCGCTCGGCCCGGTCGACGACCACGGCCACCCGCTACCGCTCGAGTATCAGGGCGCGGCACTGCCGAAGCGGATGAACAAGCTGGGCTCGGCGGGTTCACCCGGGCACGGCAGCTTCCTGTTCGCCGACCCGGTGTCGGAGGATGCGGCGCTGCGCGAGGCGGCACACAGCTCGGAGCAACGCGCCCTCACCGCCCTGCGCGAGCACCAGGAGAGCACCGTCGGTTCAAACGGCAAGAACGGCGAGCACCACTAGCCTCGCGCTGGTTCGGTGACAGCCGTGCCGCACTGTTGGTGCGCGGCCCGCAGGATGGAGCCGGCGGTCAGAAACGCCGGCTTCACCTGGTCGCGCGCCTCGACGGGTAGGTCGGCCGCGCAGCGCAACACCATCAGGGCGAGCGCGCTGTAGGTCGCGTACGGGATGACCAGCAGGTTGACGCGTGCGTCGGCCCCGATGACGGTCATCACGTGCTGACGTTTCCGTTCCCATCCGGACCAGTTCAGGTCGGGCGGCCGCTGCAGCGGTGGCCAGTTGACGTTGATGGACTCGACCTCCCCAAGCAACGGGGTCAGGACGGCGATCAGCTCGGGCAACTCGTTGGTGATGCGGTCCGCGCGTGGCCACCACGCGCCGTCGATCGCCCGCCCGAGCTCACGCCCCACCGACAGCCGGACGGGGTTGGCTCGACGTCGGCGTTCCGGCGCGCTCATCGACGGGCTCGGCGGTCGTGGCCGGTTGTGGCATCCACGGGCGGTTTCCTTCACGTCGGCGTCGTTCGCCCCGGCGGGCGCGGGGCGGACGGAGGAATCGCATTGCCCGTGGGTGGCACCCGCACCGATCGCACGGACCACCGCTGACAACGAAACGGCTCGCCGTCGACGCTACGCCCCCGGTGACCTGTCGGGACGGCCAGGGTGACCCCACCGACGCCGGAATCGCCCCGGTGTCGCGGCAACCGGCTCGGCCCCGCCGGTCCACTAGAGTTGTGGGTGCCTGACCGTGGCGCTGTCCTGGTGAGCGGGGGGCCGAAACGGTGAGGACGGGCGTAATGGCAATACAGGACTGGGCCGACGCGCCAGAGATCCATCCCTCGAAGATCCGCGTCGGTGACATCATCGGCACGCTGCGTCCCACGCAGCTGCGCTACACCGTCAAGATGATCAGCGGACCGCAGACGACCCCGCGGCGCTGGACGTTCTTCGGCCGCGACGCCAACGGCGCGCAACACACCGGCACCTTCGGCGAGGACGAATCGGTTCGCCGGTACGGCAAGGCGTCCTGACCGGCGCCTACCCCCCGTCGACGACCCGGCGCAGCTGGCGAACGTGCAGCCATTCGATCGCCGGCATCCCGGCGGTGACGACACCGGCGACTGCGTACGCGGCCCAGGACGGGCCGTCGTGGCCCACGGCCATCAGGTAGGTGGCCGTCGCCACCGCGACCAGCGCCCCGCCCAGCGCGGTCACCAACAGCACGGTGCCGCGCAACCAGACCCGATCGACGGTCTCACCCGACCAGTCGGAATCTCCCGCCGGAGCCGGCGCCTGGGGCCGCGGTTGCCGCGCCCGCTCGGCCGCGGTGCGCGGCGCCTGCGACATCAGCCGCACCGGCGGCCTGCTGGGCGCGGTCATCCCCCGGGCGGCCGGGTCGGTCTGGGCCATCCGGCGCGCCCGTATCAGCATCGGAATCGCCCCGGCGATGATCAGCGCGGACACGATGATCACGGCATACAGCACCCACGAGGTGGAATGCGTGTTGCTGGCCGCCTTGTGAAAGCCGCGGCCCAAGTCCGCCAGCGCGACGGTCGCGGCCACGCTCACCCCCAGCAACACCAGCCAGATCGCCGCGCACGCACCGATCAGGATGCGGTCGATCACGTCCGGCGAAATGGTGTCGTCGCCGCGGCGGTACGCCGAATACCTGCTGACCATCAGCAGCTCGTCTGCGGTGCGTCGTTGGTGTTCGACGAGAGGACCGTTCCGTCGCTCGTCGTGATCGAGCAGTTGAGCCGGCTGACCCGGAAGAGGCTGGACGCCTCGACGGAGCCCACGTCGGACTGCGAGATCGGCGTGACCGTCATCGACCACGGGATGTACACGTTGTGCTGCGTACGCCGCCGCC
>NZ_LZJJ01000279.1:0-1507 GCF_001667625.1 Mycobacterium sp. E1715 | reverse complement strand
GGTCCAGGTGGCGTTGAGCTGAGGGCCGGTGTCGGTGTCGATGGTGGCGGCGTTGAGCTCGGCCGTGTGCGACAGCGAGATCGGCAACGCGGCGGCATCGCCGGCGACCACCAGGCTGTCCGGGCTGATCCGCCACAGGTCCTCGGGAATGTCCTGTCCGCCAAGACGTCCCAAGTAGTTGAATCCGATGGTGGGTTCGGGTTCGGTGAGGTTGGTGGTGAGGTAGCGCAGCAGTCCGTAGGTGGCGGGGTGGGGCAGGGCGCGTAATTGTTCTTTGGCGGCCTTGATGATCGGGCCCAGTGCCGGGTCTCCGGTGACGACACGGTGCCAGCCCGGTCCGGCGACGGTGAGCGTGGCGGGGTATTTGGTGGTGAACCAGCCCACGGTGCGTGAGAGGTCGAGGTCGGGAGCCAGGTCGTCGTGGCGGCCGTGGCTTTCGACGTCGATGCAGACGGGGTGTTCGCCCCGTCCGAGGAATTCGGTCCAGGCCAGCGCGTAGGCGATCAGCAGGATGTCGTGAATGCCGGTGTGGAAGGCCGCGGGGACGTCGGAGAGCAACACCCGGGTGGTCTCGGTGTCCAGGGTGGCGGTGAGGTGCCCGGCGCTGGCGTAGGTGTCGCCGGGCTGTGGTGGGGGCAGCGCGGCCGCGGTCGCCGCGACGTGGTTCCAGGTGTCGGCCTGTGCGATGACCGCCGCGGTGTGGGCGTGCTCGTCCAGAAACGCGGCCCAGCGCTGAAACGAGGTCCCGCCGGGGGGCAGGGCGATCGGCTGGCCGTGGTGGTGCTGGGTCCACGCGATGTTGACGTCTTCCAACAGGATCCGCCACGACACCGCATCCACGACCAGATGGTGAACGATCAACACCAACTGGCCGGTGGTGCTCACCCACAACGCACTCACCATCACCCCGGCGGCGGGATTTAGCCGAGACAGGGCCTGGGCCAGCACCTGATCGGTGAGCGCCTCGACGGTGTGTAGGCACTCACCGGCACCGACCGCGCCGGGGTCGGCAACGGTCAACGACCGGGCGTTGGTGTCGGCACGCAGTCTGAGCATGGGGTGGTGGTCGAGCAGCGCCTGCAGGATGGCGAGCAGGTCGGCGTGGGTGGCCCCGGTCGGGACCTGGAGCGCCATGGTTTGGTTGAACTCATCGATCGGGCCGTCAATGTCGAACAGCCAGTGCATGATCGGGGTAGGCGTGATCGGCCCGATGCCTTCGTCGACGAGTTGTTCGCGGGCCTCGGTGATCCCGGGGATGCGGGCCAGGCGGGCCACGGTCTGCTCGACGAAGATGTCGCGGGCACGGCAGGCCAGCCCCGCGGCGCGGGCGCGGGCGACCACCTGCATCGACAGGATGCTGTCGCCGCCGAGGTCGAAGAAGGAGTCGTCGATGCTGATGCGGTCGAGGCCGAGGACTTCGGTGTAGATGGTGGTCAGGAGTTCTTCGATGGGGGTGGTGGGGGGTCGACGTTCAACATGCCGACCGCCTTCCGGATCACGGGAGAGT
>NZ_LZJJ01000278.1:0-5382 GCF_001667625.1 Mycobacterium sp. E1715 | reverse complement strand
GTGGCGGTAGCGTGGTGAAAGACAGTGTGGGCCGGCACCCACTCGAACCGATAATTTGGCTACTCGCGCAGATCGGCAGCTACCTGACCCGAGGCCGTGGGATCGAGATCGCCAAGTCGGCTGGCTCGGACGTCTTGTGGTTCTGGTGTTCGCATCTCGGCGGGATGGTGCTGGCGCTGCTGATTACCACGGTGTGGACCATCATGGATCGCGGGCGTTCCGACTATCGACGCCTGGCCGCCTCGCTGATCGTGTTCGCGCGCTTCGGGTTGGCCCTGGTGATGATCAGTTACGGGCTGGCCAAGGTGATTCCCGTCCAGATGGGGTTCATGACCCTTCCCCACCACCAGCTGCAGTTAACGGGCGACACCAGCCTGTTCGACACGTTGTGGGGCTTCATGGGTGCCTCCCCGGCGTACTCAGTCGCTGCCGGGCTGATTGAGCTGGTGTCGGGATTGCTACTGCTGTGGAACCGTACGCAGCTGCTCGGTGCACTCGGGTCGGCGATGGCGCTGGCGCAGGTGCTATTGCTCAACATGACTTACGACGTGCCGGTCAAACTGGCAGTCGGCGAATTGTTGTTGATAGCAATTGGTATCGCGTCACCGTATTGGCCGAATCTGGCGCGCGTGGTCTTCAATCGCGGAGAGACTCGTCCAGTTGTGCCCAGTGTGCCGCTCGGTGCGGACAAAGGCTGGCTGCGACGAACCGGCGTGGTCGCCAAGTTCGGTATCGCCGGGTCGTTGCTGGTGTTCAGCGCAATGTGGGACGCCAAGTTGTTCACCGCCTACAACACCCCCACCTCGACACTCGACGGAGTTTGGCGCGCAACGTCCTTCACCATCGATGGACGCGAAGCGGCACTCAACCAGACGAATCCACAGCCGTGGACCAATGTCGCAATCGCCGACCGCACCAAGGTGCCCCAATTCGGCGTGGTGGTCAAATTTGTCAGCCAGGTGCCGGGGGGCTACACCACCACCTGGCATCTCGAGATCGACCGGGATCGGCTCAAGTTGCGCAAGCCCGAATCGGATTCGGCCGAAGTCGTACTGCGCGCGACCCAGCCAGACAAGGACCACCTCGTACTGGCGGGCCAGTTGGACGGCAGGCAGATCGAGGGCACATTCGAGCGACGGTTCATGGAACGCGGCAAGTTCGTTTTCCGGCTCGTCAGTCCGGTTATCCCAGTAGGTTCGCTACAGTAGTGCCTCCACACGACTGGCGATCACGGGTTGTGTCGAGGTAGCGCTCCTCTTAGGGGCGCGCATCGTCGAATCGCATGCCCAACAACGCCGCTCGAGCTTAACGGCCCCCCGCTCACCGCCCGCGTCGCGGTCGGGCCGATTCCATTTCGATTTACCCGACCGCGGGCTGTGGCTCCTCGTCCCGTGGATCACGCAGGATCTGCAAGCGCGCGATCGAATGCGGCTTGGTTCTTCTTCATTCGACGCACGACGGGCGAGTAGCCCATCAGGGTGATCATCACCGAGTTGAAGATGTCGAACGGAAACTTCATCGGTCGCGCAATATCGAGGAAAAGCACGACGCGGGTTTCCTTGGTGTTGTTCCACACCTCGTGTTCGTAGGTATCGTCGAACATCAGCGCCACGCCCTCCTGAAAAGAGGCGGTCTCGTCACCGACGCGGATTCCACATTCGCCATCCTGGGGCACCACGAGCGGCAGGTGATAGCGCATGACGCCCTGGTAAGGACCTCGGTGCGGAGGAATATTCTTTCCCGGTGACAGAATGGAAAAGAAAGCGGTTTTCATCCCGGGTATGTCCTGCAGCAGCCGAGCAGTATCCGGACATTCATCGCACTGCTTATCGAAGCGCCGGCCATAGATGTAAAAAAAGTAACTGAGCCATTTATCGTCGTTTGATATTGCAGCGATCGTTTCGACGATTTCTTGATGGTTTGGAATTGTCTCCGGGGCTGACAGTAGAGCCCTCAATTCGCCCTGCACCTTGCTCAACTTGGAGATGACATGGTCGTGCCACTCGAACTGGGTGGGATCGATGAAAGGTGTCGTCTCGACCAGTGAAAACCTTCTAGGGACCGTCAGGTTGACGATCCTCAGCGCAGGCGTGACGGTCAGAAACAAAAGGTGTCGAAGGGCCGCCACTGCCTTGCTGACATTACGACTCGGCCGCGGTGTACTTCCCCGGTCGGCCATGCTGTCAGCAGTCGTTATACGTGCATCAACGGCAGTCATAAGTGTGACCTCCGATCGCCAGTTTTTTTGATTTTCGTTTGTGATGATGTTCTCGGGCGTAGCGCCCGAGACGCTACGGCGAGACTTTTTAGAAAACCGCGCTCGCTTCGCTGTCCAGCTCCAAACAATATGTATTTATTGCGTGACAATGCGATCATATTGTGGCACGGGTTCGCCCCTGTGTCTATGGTTGGAGCAATGTTTCGCGAAGTGGTGTCTCCCGGTCCGCCCCGGCGGGGCGACCAGTCCAGCGCGGACCGTATTCGCGACGTTGCGCTCAAGACTTTCGCCGTGCACGGTACGGAGGCGACCTCGCTGCGGATGATCGCCGAATCTGCCGGCGTGTCAATCGGATTGGTTCAACATCACTTCAGGACGAAGGGAAACCTCATCACGGCGGTTGACGAGTACGTGATGGCGGTGCTGGGCCAGTCGTTGGCCAGCCCTTTGCCGGAGACCCCGACGGACCCGGTCTCGGCTGTCGCACAGCGGGTGACCGAACTAGTTTCCAACCACGCGCATGTCATCGACTACATGTGCCGCGCTGTGGTCGACTGCACGCCGATGGGTGTGCGGGTCTTCGACGGTTTGGTCGACATCGGTCGGGGCCACTGGGATCAACTCGCCGAACAGGGATTGGTGCGGCCCGGCCTTGATCCCGATTGGGTGGCGCTCAACCCGATGGTGTTGGTGTTGGGCATCTTTATCGTTCGTCCGCATCTGGACCGGCACCTCCCCGATGGCTTCACCAGTCCGGTGCAGCTGGACAGGTGGCAAAAGGCCACCGACGTTCTGATTAGAAGCGGCCAGATAGTCGCACCTGAGCCCAACGCGGATGGTGGTTGAAGATCGGGGACGTACGCGCTCTCCGGATGCGAGATATGAAGTATGCGGCCAAAACGCATATTTCCGCCGTGCTGATGA
This sequence comes from Mycobacterium sp. E1715, assembly GCF_001667625.1. Taxonomy (NCBI): domain Bacteria; kingdom Bacillati; phylum Actinomycetota; class Actinomycetes; order Mycobacteriales; family Mycobacteriaceae; genus Mycobacterium; species Mycobacterium sp. E1715. The sequence continues at coordinate 2,240 of NZ_LZJJ01000278.1, read as the reverse complement.
GCTACACCGCGATTCCCTCGATGATGCTGAGCGGCGATACGGTCTCGACGACGCGAGTCAAGCGAAAACCGGCCTGGTTGAACAGCCGGCCGTATTCGTCCGCGGTGCGTTCGCGAGCGCCGGCGACGACCAGCATCTCGAGGTCCACCCACTTGCCGTGGAAGTCGCGGTCGTGCTCGGGAACGACGAACTCGCAGAGCAACAGGCGCACACCGGCGCGAGCTGAGGCGCGGACATTGGTGAGGATGCGCACCGCGTCGTCCTCGGGCCAGTCGTGAATGACGTTCTTGAGCACATACGCGTCGCCGCCCTCCGGTGCGGAATCGAAGAACGAGCCCTTTTCGATCCGGACGCGGTGGTCGACACCGTACTTGCGAAGCAACTCCGGTGCGCCCGCCACGACCTCCGGAAGATCAAACAGCACCCCGCGCGAATTCGGAGCCGTCTGCAGGATCGCCGCCAACAGCCGACCGAGTCCGCCGCCGACATCGACGATCGTGCCGAAGGCATCGAAGTCGTAGGCGGCCGTCAAAGGCACGGTCGCGAATTCGGACACATTGGTCATGGCCGTGTTGAAGATCTCCGCCAGCTCCCCTTCCTCGGCCAGGTACTCGAAGGCCGGTTTGCCGCGAAGCTCTGGGATGACTGCCTTCCCGGTCCGGATCGCATCGGTCAGGTGGCTCCAGTGCTCGCGATGCTGCGGCGATCCGACCCACCGCGCCATCCCGGACATCGAGATGGGCGCGTCGGTGCGCAGCGTGTCCCCCAGTGGGGTGAGCGCATAGCGCCCGTCACGGCGCTGCCGGAAGATCCCGATGCCGATCAACGCGCGCATGAGCCGCCTCAGGGCGTCGGCGTCGGCGCCGATCCGGTCTGCCAGCTGGTCGCCGGACAGCGGGCCGCCCGCCAGGGCATCCGCCACGCCAAGGTCCGCTGCGGACGTGATCGCTTGCGCGACCCAAGCGTTCAGGATCAACTCCATCATCACCGCCGCGGGCGGAGCGGAGCGTTGGCGCAGCCGCGACAACTGGTGGCGGACCCGTTCGACGGCTCGCGCGACACTGACCGGCGGAACCTTCGACGTCACGTGACTCCCCTTCTCCCTGGCATCGCCATCATGGACGCTTCGTACCGGCGACTGCCCTCGCGCGCGCCAGGAAAGCCACGATAGAGCAGTCAAACTCGTTCGCCTCAGCGCTCGTGCTGTAAACCCTCGAACCCGCTTCGAACTATGCCCGGAAATCGGGAATATTTCAACAGTGATTGAAATAGTGGCGCGTTCGACCTATAGTTCTGACAAGGGGGTCGGATGAGCGGAGGCCGTCATGTCACGTCTGGTCACGAAGGTCGTCGTTGCGGCGATCCTCGCATTCACCGCGGTAACGGCGACCGGATGCGTTCCGGCAGCCACGGTTGGACCGCCTTTGGGCGTCGCAGCGGGGTAAAGCGGCTACGGTCGAACGGCGAGCGGCGCGCCATCAGGGTGCTTATCGCCAATCGCGTTGGGGCAGAATAGAAGCGGTCTAGCCGCCGCCCTTGCCGCGTCACGCATCATTCGCGGCGGCGAGCAGTCGCGACGGGGCCAGTCGGCGCTCGGGGTCCACGGCGTTGCGAATCCGGACCAGACGCTGCAACCCCGAGCGGTCCAGCCCGTCCCCGACCGCGGCACGGCCGTCGGCGAACGACGCTGCGGCGAGCCCGATGTCGGCCCTCATCGCGGTGGCCTGAACCTCTGCCAACCCCCGCTCGGTGCGAGCGCCCGAGGCGGCGTCGGCAGCGAGACCGACCGCGTGCAGCAGGAAAGGTCCGGGCACCGCGGTCATCGCCCCGTCGCGAGTGGGTGCGGCATTGCCCAGATTTCGGAACTCGACCACCGCTACCGGCGAATCGGGCGCGGCCGCGGTGCCCAACACCTCGGCTGCCACGTCCACCGCGCGAGGTCCCAGCCACCTTCCGATGCCCAGCGCCGGAACCGGATTGGGTGGGTCGAGGTGGATATGGGCCAGCCGGGCTGCATCGGCGCGCGCCCAGTTGCTGTTCACCGCGGGCGCCGGTGCGGCTTCGAGGGCGCGCAGCAGCGGGGCGGCCGCATCGGCGCCCTGCGGTGACGCGAACGCCAGATGCACAACCGGAACGCCTTGCAGCGCAGGAGGAAACGCCGGTGCACCCGGCGGGGTCCGCAGCACGCTGAGGCTGGTGGAGAGCGCATCACCGATCTGGCTCATGGCACTCGCCCAGGC
>NZ_LZJJ01000277.1:0-2432 GCF_001667625.1 Mycobacterium sp. E1715 | reverse complement strand
TTCGGCCAGCCCCGGCGGCTTGAGCTGGTCGAAGCCCAGCGCGTTGCGGTCGATGACGTCTTCCCAATTCAGCAGGCTCACGGTGACGCTGTCGGTCACCCGCGGGTTCAGCGAAAGTGTCTGCGGTTCACCGGGTTTCAACGAACGCACCTGCGGGCCGTCGCCCAGGTCGACCGCCACCATCGTCGGGTGGGCGGGCAGCGCCGAGCGGCTGGGCACCAACCGCAGGCCGGTGACCTCGGTGGGCCGCGGCAGAGTGAGCGTCAGCGTGGGCGGGGTCTTGTGCTGCACCACCCGCTGCGGCGCCGTCCACGCGGTGGACGGGTCGCCGTCGGTCGCCGCAAACGTCGAGCCGAGGACGTCGACCATGTCGGAGTCGCCCCTCGCCCGCGTGGTGCCCGGCTCGGCGATCAGGTCGGCCAGTTTGGGTCCCTGGCGCGGCCTTACCCACACCAGCGGCGTCACCGACATCGGCGCCGGAACGGTCAGCGTCCGGCTCAGATTGACCGGCTCCTCGGGCGCCAGGGCCATCGACGGCGCGCAGCGCACGCCATCGGGCGCCGTCGCGCAACCCGGCCTGCCGAGCAGCTCCGAACCCAGGTCCCAGCCGGTGATCAACGAACCGGTCGGGGGCCCGGGGACCCGCACGGTGTGCCGCAGCTCGACCGGGTGGGCGAATCCGGACGCGTCGTATTGGGTGATCGAGAGGTCGGTGATGCCGAATTGCACACCCGGCGAGCCGTCGTCGGTGCCCGCGGCGGTAATCCGCACCCAGGGCGTCTCGCCGTAGGGCAGTGCGGAGGCGAGCGGCTTGCCCGGCTCGTCGAACCGCAGGGTGGTGCTACCGGTCGCCGTCTCGATCAGGATGCGGCGCACCTGGGCGCCGACGGCGGTGGCGCTCGGCGTCAGGGTGAGCGCCGCGTTGGTCACCGGATGGTCGAAATCGACCTGCAGCCACTGGCCGACGGCCGCCTGCAGCGAGTTGGACACCCACGCGGTCGCGGGGTCGCCGTCGATGGCGGCGACGGGCGCGGTCGCCGGCGCGACGTCGGGCATGGCCGTGGAGTCCGACGACGAGCTCGACACCGTGATCCGGCCCCCGGTCCACGCGCCGACGACCGGGTCCGCGCCCGGGACGGGATAGTCGGGCACCCGGTTGTAGGTATGCCGCGCGTCGCCCGGCGCACGGACGGCCGACGAATGCTGGTCCACCCGCCCGTAGTCGGTCTCGCGGGCCACGGGGGTATCGGTGACGGTCACGGTCGGCGCCGCAATGTTGGCCGCGCGAGCGTCGGCGGACATCAGCACCGGACCCAACGGCGGCTGATTCTGCAGCCGGCGCCGCTCGTCGAGGCGCAGCAGCACCTCCGGCCCGCCGTCGACCCGGGGCAGCCCGTCGACGTCGGCGAAGTACGGCGCTCCGGAACCTCCGGCGACCCGGTAGACCTCGACGGCCGGATATCTGGGCCGCAGGCCGCTGTCGGCGACGAAGCCCGCGAGGGTGCCGGGGCCCACCGGCTCGCCGAACTGAGCCACCTTCTGCAGGCCCGCGGACCCGTCGACGACGCGGTGCACCAGGATGGGCCGCGCCGAGCGCGACGTGTCCGGATCCAGGTCGTTGCGCAACACCAGATACGAAATACCTTGGCGGGCAAGCGTATCCGCCAGCCCCGCCGATGGGCGCCCGGCGGCGAAGAGGCGCTGCACCGAATCCAGCGCCCGGATGGTTTGCGGCGGCGTCAGCGGGATGGAGTCGCGCACGCCCCACGGGCTGCCGCCGAGCACCTGCAGCGGCTCGTCGTGGCTGGTGCCCCACACCTGGGTGGCGAACGGCGCCCCCGGGACCACCAGCACCCGGCCGGGCACCGGGGTGCCCGTGTTGTGCCGGTCGAGCCAGTCGGCGGTTTCCTGCCAGTAGCGGGGTATCGCGCTGAAGGTGCCGGGCGGGGTCAGCCGTCCCGTCCACGCCAGGGAGGTGCTCACCAGCAGCGCCGTCAGCACGACGATCGCGACGGCCACCCGCCTGTCGCGCTCTGGGTGGGCGAACGCGCGCAGCCATCGGGAGGCGGGCCCCCACCCGGGCAGCGGGACCCGGCCCAACACCTGGGCGACGCCCAGCACGATCGGGATCCGGACCACCGACCCCAGCTTGTGCACGTTGCGCAGCGGCGCGCCGCCGGCGTCCAGGAAGGTCTGCACCGCGTGCGCCACCGGCGAGCCGAGCCCGCCGCTGTAGCCGGCGGCCATCAGCACCACCCCGGCCACCAGCATGGTCACCAACCGCCCGCGGGCCGGCATCGCCGGACTCGCCAGCCCCGCCAGCCCGGCCGCCGCGACCAGGCAGGTGGCCAGGACGGCCGCCGACCCGGTCACCAGCGGCGCGCCGGCGGTCGCGGTCGGCGCCACGTACGGGGTCCAGCTGTCGGTGCCGC
>NZ_LZJJ01000276.1:0-14687 GCF_001667625.1 Mycobacterium sp. E1715 | reverse complement strand
GAGGAACGCGCTCCGTCGAGCGGGGTGGTGAACTGATCGCCCAAGCGACCGGTGGCATGCTCGCTACGATCGAGGCCGTGCAGGGCCGCCAGCGCCGTCACCGCGCCCGCCGCCTTGAGCGCGACATAGCCAGGGGCGGGCACCGGCGTCCCGTCAGAGCCCTCGATCGTAGCGAGCATGCCACCGGTCGCTTGGGCGATCAGTTCACCACCCCGCTCGACGGAGCGCGGTCCGGTCAGGCCGAATGGGCTGACGCTCACCACCACGGCGTTTCTGGCCTGCGGCGGGTCGATCGCGGCGTCGTGGTCGACGATCACGATGTCGTGTGCGTCGATCAATGCCGATGTGTCGCTTGGTGATCGCAGAATTCGCTTGCCACGATCTAGAACCACGTCAACCAGTGGCACCGACGCGGCGCCAACCGCGATCATCGGCCCTACCCGGGACGGCGAGAAACCGCCGCAGAGCTTACTCACCTCGGCGCCGAGGTTCGCCAGCAGCGACGTGGCCGCCGCAGCGGCGATCCCGTCGCCGACCTGAAGGACTTTGACACCCGAGAGGAACGAGTTCACCCGTCACCTCCCGGCTGCTCCACCGGATAGCGCCCCGTGAGCCAGCGCGTCACGATGTCGCGGTGGTGCGCGCGCTGACCGAGACTTCCCGCGGCACTGGCCGCCCGGCGGAGATGAACGTGGGCATCGTGCTCCCACGTGTACGCGATGCCGCCGAACACCTGAGTGGCGCCCTCGGGCACGGTACGCAGCGCGTCGATACCCCAGTAGGCGGCGAGGGAGCCCAGCGCGGGGGCCTCGGGATGCCCGTGTTGGCAAGCGTCGGAGGCACGATTGACGAGCGCCCGCCCGATCTCGATCGCGCACCGCTGATCGACCAGGCGGTGCTTGATCGCCTGGAAGGCGCCGATCGGGCGGCCGAACGCGACGCGCAGCTTCGCGTACTCGGTTGCGGCCTCGTTGGCGGCCGCCGCAATGCCAACCAACTCGGCCACCCGGCCGATCAGGCCGCGCAGCGCGGCTTCACCGTGGCGGCGCACCGCATCCGGCCCGGTCTCGAGGACCTGAATCGGCGTATCGCTCAGCGTGATTCGTGCGCCGGGGTTGTGATCCAGGGGCGTCACCGGCTCGCGCACCACGCCCGCCTCCGCCGGGTCGACAACCCCGAGCACGGCGGACTCTCCGTCGCCCGCGCAGACCAACAATTTGGTTGCGACCGCACCGAACGGCACGAGCGGCCACACTCCGGAGACGCCCGCCGCGGTGCGCTCTCCGCGCTCGGGCAACAGCAGGGGAATCCCGTCGGCGCAGCGGTTCTCGCACCATCCCGTGGCCGCCGCCATCGCAAGCGGGGCAGGGGCCGACGCCGCGCCGGCGGCCTCGGCCAGCACGCACAGATCACGGAGCCCGCCCCCTCCGCCCCCGGCGGCCTCGCTGACCAAGACGTCGGCCCACCCGGCCTCGACGATCGTCTGCCACAGCTTCGGGTCGAACACCGGGCCGGGGCCATCGAGCAGGCTCCGAAAAGAGCTGGCAGACCACACCTTTCGGAGGGCGTCATCGGCCGACGCCCGCAACTGCTCGAGTTCGGCCGCGCTGCGTGCGAGTTCGTTCAGCGACGACGGGCCATCAGGGGTCACGCGGCAGTCCCAGCAGCTTCTCGGCGATCACGTTGCGCTGGACCTCGGACGTGCCCGCACCGAAGGTCGCCGCCCGCATCAGCAGGTAGCTCCGTGCGACGTTCCCGTTGTTCGTCGCCCCCGCCGAGCCGCGCTCCAGGGTGCCACCCGGCCCGGTGAGTTCCAGCCCGAAATTGGCCATCTCCTGATCGACTTCCGACGTCAGCAGCTTGGCCACCGACGCCTCGGGCCCGGGACTGACGCCGCGGACGCCGGCGGCCGTCGCCTGGGCCGAGATCTGACGCAGCGCCTCCACCCGCGCGGCGAAACCGACGATCCGATCGGCCACGTAGCCGTCGCCGCAGCCCTGGTGCCCCAGCGCTCCTTGCTCCTGCGCCATCTTGATCAGAATCGCCAGCCGCCGTTCGATCCGATGGGTGCGGCTCTGTCCGACGCGCTCGTAGCCCAGCGTGGATTTGGCCACCCGCCAACCGCCGTGCAGTGGGCCGAGCACGTTGTCGAGCGGCACCCGCACCGAATCGAAGAACACCTCGTTGAACTCGGCCTGCCCGGTGATCTGGCGGATCGGGCGCACCTCGATCCCGCTGGTGCGTAGGGGTACGAGGATGTAGCTGATTCCTTGGTGCTTGTCCGCCGTGGGATCCGTGCGTGCCAGGATGTAGATCCAGTCGGCGTATTGCGCCTTGGACGTCCAGACCTTCTGCCCGGTGATGACCAGCTCTTCGCCGTGGATCTCGGCCCTGGTCTTCAGGGCGGCGAGATCACTGCCCGCGTCGGGTTCGCTGAATCCCTGACACCACACCTCGTCGCCCGAAAGGATTTTCGGCAGATAGCGTTGGCGTTGCTCGTCGGTACCCCACTGAATGATCGTGGGGCCGAGCTGATTGACGGCGCTGCGGTTGATGGGCTCTGGAGCGTGCGCGGCGGCCATCTCGGCGTTGAAGATGAGCTGTTGCACCGGAGTGGCCGCGCGACCACCGAATTCGGACGGCCATGAGATCGCCGCCAAGTCCGCGTCGTGAAGACGCCTCTGCCACAGGCGCATTCGGCTCAATCGATCCATCTCGTCGCGGCCCTGGACGCGCACGTCCGAGGTCAATGCCGTTGCAAGAAACCCGCGCACCTCGTCGCGGAACTGCCGATCGGCCCCGGTGAGGACGACCCCGTAATCCGGTTCGGTCACGCCCCACCGCGAAGGATCGACGCCATCCGTACCTTCATGTCGCCGTACGTGATCGCGGTAGCGCCCGCCCTGGGCGCGCGGCCGGCGTCCACCTTGGGCGCCGACAGATCCAGGCCGGCAATTCTTTCCCGCAGCGCCGCGACGGTGCAGTGTTCCCTGCCCCGTCGCTCGACGCCGGTGTAGCCGAAGGCGCGGGCCGCATTACGCCAGGTGATCGCCTCGACCTCGTCGGGTGTGCAGCCCTCCAACTGGGCGGCGAGCTGCTCGGGCGCGTCCGGCCAGCTGCTGTCCGAGTGCGGGTAGTCCATCTCCCAGCAGATGGTGTCCACTCCGATGCGCTCCCGCATCTCGATGCCGACCCGGTCGCGGATGAAGCACGACATGAAGTTGCGGCGATACACGTCGCTGGGGCTCAGCCCGTCACCCAAATCGTCTCCCGTCCAGGCCCGCTGTCGCGAGTAGATGTCCTCGAATCGCTCCAGCAGGAACGGAATCCATCCGATGCCGCCCTCCGACAGCGAGAACTTGATGGACGGGAACTTCTTCACAATGGGTGAGAACAACAGGTCGGCAACGAAGCGCTGGGTGTCGATCGGCAGCATCGAGTTGTACGCCAGATAGGTGGTCAGGTCCGACGGCACCGGCAATCCGCCGCCCGTGCCGATGTGGATGTTCACGACCGTGTTCTCTGTGCAGATCGCCTCCCACAGCGGATCCCAGTGCGGATCCTGCCAGGGCGGCTGCCCGTAGCTCCCGATGTGCTGTGGAGCCGTCACCGCGCGACAGCCGCGCCCCGCCAGGCGCCGCACTTCGGCCGCGGCCAGGCTCGCGTCCCACAACGGCAGGATCCCCATCGGGATGAACCGGTCGGGATGCCGCCCGCACCAGTCCTCGATGTGCCAGTCGTTGTAGGCGCGCACCATCGCCTCGGACACGTCGCGGTCCCCGCGGTAGGTGAACAGCGCGCCCGAGATGGTCGGGAACGACGGGAAGCACAGCGACGCAAGGACCCCCGAGGCGTCCATGTCGTTCACCCGTGCGTCGACGTCGTAACACCCCGACCTCATGTCGCTGAATCGCGACGGCTCGAATCCCCATTCGTCGTTGGGCCGGCCCACAACGGCGTTGAGCCCGATGTTCGGCAGCTGCAGACCGTCGTACACCCAGAAACACATGCCGTCGGCGTCCTCGACGATGCGCGGTGCGTCGTCGGCGAAACGGCTTGGCACCCGGCCGTTGAACATGTCGGGTGGTTCCACGGTGTGGTCATCGACGCTGATCAGTACCAGATCGAGAGGATCAATCACTCGAACAATCCTAAACTAATAGACACTTTCTGTCTAAGTGTTCTATCCGGACTCTCTCGCTTGGGCGAAGTCCTGCACCCAGCCCGCCATCAGGCCGTAAACGGCCTCCATGGCATCGCGCGCGGCGGCGTCGTCACCGATGGGCTCGTAGTCGATGTCCCAGACCACGATTGATTCTCCGCCGGCATCCGCGCTCTCGGTCACGGTGTTGACCGCCACGAAGCGGCTGACCGGCATCGGATTGTTGGTGATCTCGTACGACAGCGCACGCTCGTCCGGCTTGATCCAGATCAGGGTCTCGATGACCGGCTTCTCGGTGCTCGCTGCGATGAACCGCCGCATGCCGGGTCCTTCGCCCTCGACCCTGACATCGCTGGGTCCGGGGATCCAGTCGACGTTACCGAAGTCGGCGAGAACGGCCCACACCGCGTCCGGTGACACGGCGAGCCGCTTGGTGACCGTGAATGTTGGCATTCGCCGACCGTATCACCCGATGTGACAATTGATCGACTAGTGTACTTATGTACTGCCAACGCGCGAAGGAGGGCTGATGGCCACCGACTCCGCCGCTGGAGGCGAATTCGAGGTCGATGAGGACTGGGTCCGCTATGAGGTTGTCGAACCGCACATCGCGCAGATCACCATCAACCGGCCCGAACGGCGCAACGCCATCCTGTCTCCGGGCATGCATCGACTCTTCAAGGAGCGGCTGGACCGCGCCGAGGACGATGACCAGGTCAAGGCCGTCGTGTTGCTGGCCGAAGGCAAGGACTTCTGTAGCGGCGACGACGTGCGCCGGCTCCCGGTGGAAGAAGCGGGACTGCGCAAGGGCGAGCGACTGCCGCAGACCGCGCGCCTGGGCAACGCCCGGCGGCTGCACCGGCACCTCACCAATTGGCTGGAGTTCCCGAAGACGGTGATCGCCGGCTGTCAGGGTGCCACGCTGGGCGCCGGGATGAATCTGGCCCTGGCCGCCGACATTCTGGTCGTCTCGGATGACATGTACGTTGCCCGCCCTCAGGCGCGCATTGGGTTCGCCGGGTTCTCCACGGCCATGCCGCTCGCGTTGCTCAAGATGGGACCCAACCGCGGCTACGAGGCGATGATCACCGGCCGCAAGGTGTCCGCGCACGAACTACGCGAGTGGGGCGTAGCCGCGTCGGTGGTGCCCGCCGAGCGGCTCCGCGACGAAGCGTTGCGCTATGCCCGCGCGATCGCTCACCACTCGGCCGACGGCCTGATGGTGGGAAAGCACGCTCTGATCGCGTTTTGGCACGCCGTCGGGATGGCGCAGTTCGGGGACTGGGTCCCGATGGGCCACACGGTGTTCAGCAACCTCGTGTGGCGCGACGACGAGTTCAACTTCATGAAGGAACGCAGTACCCGCGGCGGCCGGGAGGCGATGGCCGAGTTGGAACGCCGCTATGCCGAGTGGGGGTTCGAGTAGGCGATGGCTAAACAGCTATACAGATATTGTTTGTATGTTCTGTATGCTCGTCTTTGACGCGAGGCCACGAGGAGTTGGATGACGATGGGTGTGTTGGACGGACGGACCGCGTTGGTGACGGGGGCCGGGCGGGGAATCGGCGCCGCGGTGGCAGAGGGCTTGGCCGCCGAGGGCGCGACGGTCCTGGTCTCCGATGCGGGCGTCGGCGTCGACGGGACCGGACACGACTCCGGTCCGGCCGAAAGCGTCGCGGCGGCGATAACGAGCCGTGGCGGCAAGGCATTCGCCGACACCACCGACATCACCGACTTCGCCGCGTGCGCGGATCTCATCGGCCGGGCCGCCGAGACGCTCGGCGGCTTGGACGTCGTGGTGAACGCGGCGGGGATCCTTCGCGACGGCATGGTCTTCAAGATGAGCGAGCAGGACTGGGACGCGGTGGTGTCGGTGCACCTCAAAGGGACGTTCAACGTCACGCGCCACGCGGCGGCCTGGTGGCGGGAGAACCGCGGCGGGCAGTACCGGCTGATCACCTTCACATCCATGTCGGGCTTGCAGGGCGCGCCGAGCCAGCCGAACTATGCCGCCGCCAAGATGGGCATCGTCGGCCTGACCTTCTCGTGCGCCAACGCGCTGCGCAACTACGGGGTGCGCTGCAACGCCGTTGCGCCGATCGCGGGCACCCGGATGACGCAGGGCATCAAGGGCGGCGGCAGCATGGACTACTCGGACTCGAACGTTCGCCTTTCGCCGAAGAATTGCGTGCCGCCGGTCGTGTATCTGGCCAGCGAGCAGTCCGACTGGCTCAACCGGCGCGTGATCTTCGCCGGGAACGGGCGGATCAGCCTGATGTCCAATCCGGTCGTCGAACGCGAGATCGTGTCGGCGTCGGGGACGTGGGACATCCCGACCGCATTCGCCGAGATCGAGACGTCGTTCAAGGAAGCGGTGCTGTATCCCAACATCTTTGACAAGCCACCCTCCAGCTGAGCCGACGAAAAGTGCGACAATGACCGAGCTTGCCACCGAGCGGGTGCCACAAAAGTTCGCCTGCGGCGAGACTTTCGTGCCCAAGAGCCGGTATATCGACCCGGAATTCCTGAACCTCGAGCTGGAGCGATTGTTCACCCGCGTGTGGCAGCCCGCGTGTCGCGTAGAGGAAGTACCGGACGCCGGCTGCTTCTACGAGTACACGATCGGCCGGCAGTCCATTGCCGTGGTGCGCCAGAAGGACGGCAGCATCAAGGCATTCCACAACACCTGCGCCCACCGCGGCATGAAGGTCGTCCGCGGCAGCGGTTGCTCGGCCAACAAAGAGCTGCGCTGCGAATTCCATGGCTGGCGTTATGAATTGGATGGCCGGTCCTCCTTCGTCCCATGTCGCGACGAATTCGCACCGCGCCCCCGCCAGCAGTGGGGCCTGCGTCCCGTCGCGGTTGGGACGTGGGGTGGCTGGGTGTTCGTGAGCATGGCCGAGGACCCGCCGGATCTGCTCGAGTGGCTGGACCCGCTGCCGACCGCGCTGGCTCCATTTCGGTTGCAGGACATGCGCTACCGCTGGCGCAAGCGCACGTTCCTGCCGGCGAACTACAAGACCGTAGTCGACGCTTTCATCGAGGGCTATCACACGCCCGGGACCCATCCGCAGACGATGCGATCGGCGCAGGGCCCGCGGCCGTCTGCGGAGCCCGCAGCGCCGCAAGAATACGTCTACGCTCCCTACACCCCGACCATCACCTATAAGAACCACTCGCGGTTCGTCTACACACAGCGTCCCGAGCATGCCGGCCGCGACAAGGGCCGCCAGGAGCAGGCGGCGCGACCCGAGGTGTTCGCGAATTCGATGAAATACCAATACCTCGAGGTCGGGTCGCTGGTCACCGAGCGAGACTACCGGGCCGCGCAAAAGCTGGCCGCGATGGAGCCCGGCGACGTCCCACCGTTTGTTCTGTACCACCAGATGTGCGAGGAGCTCGCCCGCGCCGAAGGCGTTGACTTCCCGCGGATGTCGATGGAGCAATACTTCGCGGGGAACGGCGACTGGCATGTGTTTCCGACCATGGTGATCCTGGTCGAGAAGTCCTGCCTGCTGGGATACCGCATGTTGCCCGACGCCGAAGACCCGAATCGGTGCACGTTCGAGATGTTCTCGCTGGAGCATTTCGCGCCCGGCGAGGTGCCCGAGACGCAGTGGCAGGTCTTCGAGCGGTGGCAGGACCACGACGGCTGGGGCGAGCTGCCCTCACAGGACCTGAGGAACATCGGCGCCATCCACGCGGGCATGCACTCGGCCGGGTTCGAGGGACTCTGGCTCAACACCGCCCAGGAGATGTCCATTCGCAACGAGCATGCGATCGCCGACAGGTTTCTTTTCGGTGCGGACCGCGACGGTGTGGATCGCCGCGCTCAGGAGGGCGGTTCCTCCGCGTCGACATCGGAGAAGCGATAGGGGTTCTCGCCATCGGCGGCGGCTCCCAGCCGCATTCATGCGACGACAGCAACACCGCCGACCGTGCAGCCGCCGGTTTCGATCGCCGGGATGGCCTGACGTACAAGCTGGTTGGCGACCCACGTGGAGTTCCCGGTGGGCGCAACGCCAACTTGCCGAATCGGGCTGCGCCAGAAACACGTTGGTGACCGGTCAGAGACCCGTTTCAGTCGGCTCACGCGGATATCCGAAAAGTTGCAGCGCTTCGTCGGCGACTGCGATCAGCGAGCCGGTGGGGGCATCGCGTTCGCCGGTCAGCCGGTCGAAGATTCCGATGTCTTTACGGAGCAGGGGTCCCACCATTGGAGCCAACACCCCGAAGCCACCGACAGCGACGGCGGTGTTCAGCGAAAAGCTGTTGCCGCTGCTGACCGACAAAGCGCGGCCCAGAGCGTGCTCGTCCAGGCCCAACCGAGTGCCGGCAACCATCGCGTCGCGCGCCAGGGCGTAGTGGGCGGCGTGCAGAGTGTTGTTGACGAGTTTGGCGATCAACCCGCTGCCGAGCGGCCCGAGGTGAATCACGTTGCCGCCGAAAGTTTCGAGCTCCGCGCGGCATTTTTCGTAGTTTTCGTCCTCGCCGCCGACGAGGACGGTGAGCTTGCCCTCGGCAGCCGCGAAGCCGCCGCCGCTGACCGGAGCGTCGATCACCCCGACGCCCCGTTCCGCCGCGATCCGCGCAATGTGGTGACAGACCTCCAGGCTGATTGTCGAATGGATGGCCAGCACGGACCCGGGCGACATGCCGGCGAGCACCCCGGATTCGCCCAGGACGACGTCTTGGACCCCTGCATCGTCGACCACACAGATCCCGACCACGTCGCTGTTGGCCCCCAGCTCGGCCCGGGTTTCCGCGAACGTCGCCGCAGAACCGCGATAGGGCTCAAGCGATTCCGCCCGGCGTGCCCACAACGTCGTGGGCACCCCGCAGGCTATGAGCCGATCCGCCATTCCCTTGCCCTGGTCCCCGAGACCGATGAATCCGGCTCGGATCTGCGGACGATCCGACGACGTCGGCGTCGCGGAGTCGGGGCGCGCGGTCGAGCCGGCTTGGTCAGTCATGAAGGGCGATGGCCTCCTCGGGACAGGACCGCACGGCGTCCGTGGCGGAGGGTTCCTCTCCTACTGGCACCTCGGCCGCCAGCAGCACGCTGTGCCCCTCCTCGTCGGCGTCGAACAACGCGGGCGAGAGGCTGTAGCAGCGGCCATGCCCCTGGCAGGCTCCGCTGTCGAGCTCCAGCCTCATCCACGCACCTCCCAACTCAGTGGCAGCGGCCGCGCCAGCCGCACCGGAAGAGCTTCGTATCGCAACGATGAGCCCGGCGTGATCTCGTAATCGGGAATGCGCTTGTGAAATTGGTCGAGTGCCGCCCGCAGCTCCATCCGAGCGAGATGGCTTCCCAGACAACGGTGAAAACCGCTTGCGAACGAGTAGTGCGGATTGGGCCGACGGGTCAGGTCCACTTTGAGAGGATCTTTGAACTTCTCCGGATCCAGGTTGGCAGCGGCCCACAGCACCGTCACCTGCGTTCCTGCGGCCACGGTCGTCTCGCCGACCTGCATGTCCACGGTCGGAGTGCGCGATGCCACCGGCACCGGGGTCTCCCAACGCATCAACTCTTCGATGGCGTCGGGCCACATTTCCGGGTTCGCCACTACCTGACGGCGCTCGTCGGGATGGCGCGCGAGCCAGGACAGGATGCAGGATAGCGACGCCGCTACGGTATCCAGGCCGGCGATCATCAGCAGGAAGCAGATGTCGAGAATGTTCTCGCGGGTCAGTGAGTGGCCGTCGACTTCGGCTGTCATGAAGCGGCCGAGGATGTCGTCCCCGGGTTCGCCGCTCGCTTCGCGTTCGTCGAGAACTTGGTTGAAGTACGCGTAGCACCGTTTGCCCGCCGCCTTGTACCTGGCCTCGCGTTGCGCGACGGTTTCCCCCTCGACGTCGCGCAGCAAATCGTCTTTGTTCTGCAGGAAGTAGTTCAGCTCGGAGAGCGGAATTCCCATGAGGCGCAGGAAAATCGTGGACGGGAGGATCGCGCAGAATTCATCGTAGATGTCAGCGTGGCCGCGTTCGATGAACTTGTCGATCAGCTCGTCGGCGAGCGTTCTTACGTCGGTCTCCAGGTGGGCGATCGCCTTCGCCGAAAAGATCGGGTCAAGCAGTTTGCGGTATTTGGTGTGCTCGGGCCGGTCGATGTCCAGCGGAATCAGCGGGCGATCGGCGCTCTGCGTATTGCCCACTGCCCCCGATCCGCGCACATCGTGGCTGCGGGTCAGAGCGTCGACGCTCTTGGCGGCGCCGACAATGTGATTGCCGTCGATCACGATTATCGGCGCCGATCCGATGCCTGCGTACACTTCCTGTGGTTCGGGGACAGTCAGCATCGCTGCGAAGTCACCCCCGAAGGCCTCGGCGGCTATGCCCTCCGTTACGGCGTCGTCGGACTGTTCGTCGTGGCTAGCCGACAGCGCTGTCGTTTCGCTCATTTTTGTTCCTTCGCGGTGTACTACGGGGAAGTCCCAGGAATCGCTCGGCAATCACGTTTCGCGCCACGTCGGTGGATCCGCCATAGATGCCGGTCCCCGGCGCGAATCGGAATCCCGCTTCGAATGCACCGTCGCCGGCACTCCCCTCCGCCCCGCGCGCCAGAAGGGCTGTCGGGCCGATGAGATCGATCAGCTCCGACGCCGTCTGCACCAGCAGGTCGGAGGACAGGATGCGAGCCGGCGGTCCCGACGCCGAACGCGTCATCTCGACCTTGACGAGCGCTTCGCCGATGCGCTCGGCCACCACGGCGTCGTCGAGCAAGGATGTGCCTGCGGGACCCGGTTGCGTTGCGGCCCAACGAACGAACTCCGCGAGGAGTTTCTCGCACTCGGCCAGGTAGGGCCCCCCGATGGTCGGGTCACTGCCGTCGGCGGAGATGCCGTGTTCCTGGCTCAGCGGCGCGGCGACCACGGTCCAACCCGCGTTGACGTCGCCCAGGCGCCAGCGGTCGTTGACGCGAACATCTTGCAGGTAAACGAAATTGGTACGTTCGCCGCCAAGTGTGCCGATCGGCCGGATCTCCACCCCCGCAGTGTCCAGGGGCAGAAGGAAAACGGTGAGGCCCTTGTGCATGGGCGCCGACGGGTCGGTGCGCGTGAGCAGAAAGCAGTATTGGCTGAACTGGGCACCGGTGGTGAACATCTTCTGTCCGTTGATAACCCATTCGTCGCCATCCCGCTCCGCGCGGGTGCGCACCGCGGCCAAATCCGATCCGCAGTCCGGTTCGGTGTAACCCAGGCAGATGCGAACGGTGCCGTCAGCGACCCGCGGCAGCACCTCGGCCCGGATGTCCGGCGAGCCGAAGATTCGGATGGCGATCGGTGGTAGCAACGTCGTGGAGGCCAGGATGTAGGGCGCGCCGCTGCGCGCCCATTCGGTGGCGACGATGCGCGCCCGCAACGCGTCCAGGCCCGCCCCACCCTCGGACGTCGGCCATTGCGTCGCGACCCATCCCCGCGCCCCCATCGCCAGGTGCAGGCCCTCGTTGAATCCGCCGCCGTGCAGCCGTTCGTCTTCCAGCACCGCCGGGGTGACGTGTTCGCCGAAGAAGGCGCGTGCCCCCTGCCAGAACGTGAGGGTGTCGTCGTCGAGTTCGATGGTCTCGAAATTCACGTGAGCGCATCCTTCAACACATGCGGCGCCCACCGGGCGACGCGTCGCAGAAGGGTGCGACGGTCGCCGACGGCCAGCGCCCAGCCTTTGGCCCGGCGGTAGTAGAGCTGAACGTCGGATTCAAGGGTGAACCCGAAGCCGCCCTGGGTGTGGATGGCGGTGGCCCCGGCTTGCTCGGCGGCGTCACCGGCGGCCAGCACTGCGCACAAGGCCAGCGCACCAACGGATTCGGGTTCATGGTCGCAGAACCAGGCAGCGCGCCACATCAGCCGCCGGGCCGCGCCCACGCTGTTGGCGGCGTCGACCAATGGATGAGCGATGGCTTGAAACGCTCCGATCTGGGTGCCAAAAGCCGTGCGCTCTTTGGCGTATTGCACACCGAGGTCCAGGGCGGCCTGACCCAGCCCGACCAGCGCGGCCGCCGTCAAGACGTGCCATTCCCGTTCAGCTAGGTCCCACTCGTCGGCCGAACCCACCCGTGCGCCACCGGTAACCTCGCGCCAGCCCAGCGGAGCGCACGCCAGATTGGGCTGGGTCGGCGCCGGCGGGCTGGTGACCAGCGTCAGGTTGGCGCCCTGCGGCGCGAGCACGGCCTCTGCGATCGCTCCGGCGGGTGCTAGCCGACGGTCGGCGGTGCCCGGGGCGAGGGTGACAACCGCGCCACGATCGCGCATGGCGGCCAGCAGCCGCGATGACGGGTCGATGCGGGCGAGCGCGCGAGCCGCCGCCAACACCTCGGCCAGGGGTACCGGCGCCGCGCGGCGGCCGGCCTCTTCGAGCACGAACGCCAGCTCGACCAAGCCGGCCCCGTCGCCACCGACCGCTTGGGGCAGCGCCATCTCAACGAGGGCACGTTCCTGGAGCTCGTCCCACAGCGCCGCGTCGAACCCGTCCGGTTCGGCCGAGCGAACCCGTGATGTCGGGATGGTCTTTTCGAAATAGGCCCGGAAGGAATCCCGCAGTGCGGCCTGCTCCTCGCTGAGCGAGTAGTCCTGTTGGCGAAGCGAGAACTCTGCGTTCATCGGACGGCCACTCAGGGGGCGTCCTTCAGGACGCTTTCGTCAAAACCAAATAGCCTGCGTGCATTTCCGCCGATGATGGCCCGCGCACTGTCGATGTCGACGCCGGCGAAGAGCCTGTCGAGGATCTTCTCCGACTCTGGGTATGTGCTCTCGGGGTGGGGATAGTCGTTGCCCCACAACAGGCATTCGGCGCCGGTATCCGCGAGGTTCGTAATCGCGACGGGATCGTCCTGGAAGGTCGAGTGGATCTGATGCCGGATGTAGTGACTGGGCAGTTCGGCAAGTTTCGGTTTGGTCCAGCCGATCTCGTCGTGCGCCTGGTAATAGTAGTCCAGCGTCTGCATCGCCCACGAGATCCAGCCGCCGTTGCACTCGACGAAGACAGCGTGCAGGTCTGGATGCCGCTCCAGGATCCCGCTGCAGCTCAACAAGGCGGCTGCGCGCGGCGCCATCGATTGCGTGGCAAGAAGATTCGCCGTGCCGCTCCCCCACCCTCGATAGAAGATCATGTCGTGGCCGCTGCCCTGATGCATGACGGCCGGCCGGCCCGTCGACGCGATGACGCCCCACAGCGGTTCCCACTCTTTGGAGTTCCACTCCGGCTTGCCGACCAGCGGCAACAGCAGTCCACCCACCGACGGATCGGCAGCCACCCGCTCGACCTCGGCGATGGCCATGTCGGCATTCCAGGTGGGGATCATCATCGCAAGTTTGATCCGGTCGTGTCCCCCGATCTGCTCGCGAATCCAATCGTTGTAGACCTCGCATACCGACTGCCCAGCAAGGGGATTGGCGATGCCCCACGCGTATAGCCCGATGGTGGGAAAGACGATTTCGGCGTTGATGCGGTCGGTCCGCATCATGTCGAGCCGTACGTCGGGCGAGGCCGCCGCCACGCGCTCGGCCTCCTTGGCTGCTGCCTCTTCTGCCGACAGTTCGTTCCAACCGATGGGGCTGCCGTTGACGACCAGGCTCCACCCGCCGGCGTCATTGGCCAGGATGCGGCGCGGGGCGTGATCGCGCAGGTCCACGCTGAGGCGTTCATACCAGAGGTCATGCGGCTCGTCGACGTGCGCATCGGCCGAGATCTTGGGCAGATCGACGGTACTCGTCATATCAGACCTGCACCGTCTCCCGGCCGGCCGCCTCCGCACGGGCCCGGTATTCGGCCTTGCTCACCGTCGACAGGTCGACGTCGGTGGCCCTGGCGCGTAGCGCACCCACCGTCGCGTCTTTCTTCGCGGTGTGTTTGAACGGGTCGAAATCAAAGAAACGACAGCTGTTTTCGTGAGTGATCTTATTGATTTCCTCGTCGGTCGCACCGGCAGCCGTGAACTCGCCGAACAACTGCTCCGGGCCGTTGGGCCAGGTCGAGTCGGTGTGCGGATAGTCGCACTCCCACGCCAGATTGTCGATGCCGATCTCGTTGCGCAGCTTGACGCCAGCCGGGTCGGTGATGAAGCAAGCCAGGACCTGGTCCCGAAATATCCTGCTGGGCATGCGATCCGACCAGTCCTGACCGATCCAGAGTTGATTCTTGGCATGTCGGTCGGCCCTCTCGAGGTAATAGGGGATCCAACCGATGCCGCCCTCGGAAAGGGCGATACGCAGGTCCGGGAATCTGCGCAGGGTACGGCCGAACATGAGGTCCTGCAAGGCCATCAGCGTGAGCTGGGTGGGCAGGATGATGTGATGGTCGATCGGAGCGTCAGGCGCCAGCGTGATCAGGCCGCCACTGGCCCCGATGTGCATGCACAGCACGCTGCCCGTCTCCGACATCGCGGTCAGCATCGGGTCCCAGTGCTCGCTGTGAAAGCTGGGGAAGCCGAAAGCGTGCGGCGCCTCGAGGAAGCTGATGGCCTTGCAGCGTTTGCCGGCCAGACGCCGCACCTCGGCCGCGCACAATTCCGGATCCCACATCGGCACAA
>NZ_LZJJ01000275.1:0-2589 GCF_001667625.1 Mycobacterium sp. E1715 | reverse complement strand
GACGCCGCCGAGGCCGCCACCCGCAGCGCCGACGGTCGGCCGCGAGCCAAATTCACCGAGGTCGCCGACATGCTCGCCGCCGCTGCCGCCGCCGGGCCGCCGCCGCGGCGCCGGCTGCTGGACCGCCTGCTCGGCTAGCCGGCGCCCTGCCCGGCCATCGCCGCCTGGATCTCGTCGTAGCCGACCTCGCGGACCGGCTGTCCCATCGACCAGTGGTGGCCGAACGGGTCCGCGACCACGCCGTAGCGGTCACCCCAGAACTGATCGTCCAACGGAGCGACGACGGTGGCGCCCGCGTCCAGCGCCCGCTGGAACTTGGCGTCGACGTCGGTGACCGTCAGGTGGATGGTCACCGGGGTGCCGCCCAAGGACTTGGGCGTCATCGACTTGCCGCCACACACCTCGGGGAAGTCGTCGTTGAGCATGACCAGAAAGCCGTTGATGCGCACCGCGGCGTGGACGAGTTTCCCGTCCGGGCGGGGCACCCGCCCGATCTCCTCGGCGCCAAAGGCCTTGACGTAGAAGTCGATCGCCGCGGCCACGTCGTCGACCACCAGGTGCGGGGACAGGGCCGGCTCGATATTGATCGCCATTGTGGTTCTCCTTGCTGTCGGTTCCCAGGCCGGCCCGAAGCGGGCAGGCTCGCGAGTTATGACTGCGCCCGCGACACAAACTCATCGCGGCGACACTCATTTAATCGCCGGGCACCGACAACAAGCGCACGCGAGCGTAGCGCCGGTGCGAAGAATTGAGCCGAAATTCGCGATGCCGTTACGCTCGCGCGCAACGGCCGACAGCGGTCCTGCCTCAGGCGTGGGTGAGGCTGCGGTCCCAACCCTCGACGGACTCCGGGCTGCGCGGGCCCGGTCCCACGTAGATGGCCGACGGGCGAACCAGCTTGCCGAGCCGCTTCTGCTCGAGGATGTGCGCGCACCATCCCGCGGTGCGCCCGCAGGTGAACATCGCGGGCATCATGTTGGCCGGGACCTGGGCAAAGTCCAGGATCACCGCCGCCCAGAACTCGACGTTGGTCTCGATGGCCCGGTCCGGGCGGCGCTCGCGCAGCTCGGCCAGGGCGGCCTGCTCCAGGGCGACCGCGACCTCGTGGCGTGGTGCGCCGAGCCGCTCGGCGGTCGCGCGCAGCACCCGCGCCCGCGGGTCCTCCGCGCGGTAGACCCGGTGCCCGAAGCCCATCAGCTTGTCGCCCTCTTCGCGGTTCTTCACCTTGCGGACGAACTCGCTGACGTCGTCGCCGCTTTCGCGGATCTGCTCGAGCATCTCGAGCACCGCCTGATTGGCGCCGCCGTGCAGCGGTCCGCTCATGGCCCCGATCGCCCCGGACAACGCCGCCGCGACGTCGGCGCCGGTCGAGGCGATCACGCGCGCGGTGAACGTCGAGGCGTTCATGCCGTGCTCGGCGGCCGACACCCAGTAGGCGTCGATCGCTTCGACGTGCCGCGGATCCGGCTCGCCCTGCCAGCGCGTCATGAACCGTGCTGTCACAGTTGAGCATTCGTCGATAATTCGCTGCGGAACGGCCGGCTGGTAGATGCCGCGGGCGGACTGCGCGACGTAGGACAACGCCATCACCGACGCCCGGGCCAGCTGGTCGCGCGCCGTGGCGTCGTCGGTGTCGAGCAGGGGCCGGTAGCCCCAGATCGGGGCCAGCATCGCCAGGCCCGCCTGCACGTCGACGCGCACGTCGCCGGTGTGGATGGGCAGCGGGAACGGCTCGGCGGGCGGCAATCCGTGGCCGAACTTGCCGTCGACCAGTAGGGCCCACACGTCACCGAAGGTGACCTGCTGGTCCACCAGGTCTTGGATGTCGACTCCGCGGTAGCGCAGTGCACCGCCGTCCTTATCCGGCTCGGCGATCTCGGTCGTGAAGGCGACCACGCCTTCGAGGCCGGGAACAAAGTCTTCGGGGACCACAGTCATAGGCAAAATTCTCGCACCCCACCCTCGGGCGGACGCTACCGGCCGGTAGCAAGCCCCGGTAGCGTTGGCGCGATGGCAGGACCAGACTCCGAGCACCTGCAAAGGATGCGCGTGGAATACGGATCGGTGGAAAAGGACGGCAGTCCCGATCTCGACGCGGATTGGCTCGACGACGGTTG
This sequence comes from Mycobacterium sp. E1715, assembly GCF_001667625.1. Lineage (NCBI taxonomy): Bacteria > Bacillati > Actinomycetota > Actinomycetes > Mycobacteriales > Mycobacteriaceae > Mycobacterium > Mycobacterium sp. E1715. The sequence continues at coordinate 472 of NZ_LZJJ01000275.1, read as the reverse complement.
GGTTGCCTTGCTGCGCAAATGGATCGATGACGCCGAGCGGTCCGGCGTCGCCGAGCCCAACGCCATGGTGCTGGCCACCGTCGCCGACGGCAGGCCGGCGAGTCGATCGGTGTTGTGCAAGAGCGTGGACGAGTCGGGGATCACATTTTTCACCAACTATGACTCGGCCAAGGGCGCCGATTTGGCCGCTACCGCGTACGCGTCGGCGACGTTTCCCTGGTACCAACTGGGGCGGCAGGTGCACCTTCGGGGGCCGGTGAGCAAGGTCACCCGGCAGGACACCGAGGACTACTGGTCCAAGCGGCCGCGCGGCTCGCAACTGGGCGCGTGGGCATCGCAGCAGTCTCAGCCGATCGAGTCGCGCGCGGCGCTCCTCGACCAGCTGGCCGAGGTGACCGCGCGGTTCGCCGACCAAGACCAGATCCCGGTGCCGCCGGGCTGGGGCGGTTACCTGCTCGCTCCGGAGTCGGTC
>NZ_LZJJ01000274.1:0-701 GCF_001667625.1 Mycobacterium sp. E1715 | reverse complement strand
CGGCGAACGCGTCGGCAGCGTCGACGTCGGCTGGGAGGTCGACCCGTTCGCCATCCCGCTGCTGCAGATCGCGCACCGGACCGGTGCACGGGTGGTGTTGCGCCACGTCGCCGGCACCGAGGACCTGACCGCCAGCGTCGCCGTCAGCCACCCCCCGGGCACGCCACTGCTGCAGTTGGTGCGCGACCTGCGCACGGATCGCGGGCCGGTGCTGCTGATCACCGCGCTGCACCGCGACTTCGCATCGACCGACACCTTGGCCGCGTTGGCCATCGCCGACGTCGGCGTCGCGCTCGACGACCCCCAGGCCGCGACGCCCTGGACGGCGGACATCATCACCGGCACGGACCTGGCCGCCGCGGTGCGCATCCTTTCGGCGCTGCACGGCGAACGGGCTCAGGGTGCGCGGGTCGCCGGTGACCAGCAACAGCCCCGCCAGGGTGCTGCCGCCCTTGGCCAGGCGCACCGCCGACTCCGTCGCCTCCCGGGCCACCGGCAGCGCCGAAAGGATGCGCACCGCGGCGGCCAGGTCCGTGCCGGTGATGATGTCCGCCGTCCAGGGCGTCGCGGCCTGGGGGTCGTCGAGCGCGACGCCGACGTCGGCGATGGCCAACGCGGCCAAGGTGTCGGTCGATGCGAAGTCGCGGTGCAGCGCGGTGATCAGCAGCACCGGCCCGCGATCCGTGCGCAGGTCGCGCACC
>NZ_LZJJ01000273.1:0-629 GCF_001667625.1 Mycobacterium sp. E1715 | reverse complement strand
CGGCGCGACCGCCTGGCCTCCCCCGCGTGGGGCGACAACGCCGACGGGATCGCCGGTATCGCGCCCGCGCTGGTCGTGACGGCCGAACACGATCGACTTCGCGACGAGGCCCGCAGCTACGCCGAAAAGCTCGACGCCGTCGGGGCATTGGCGGAGTACTACGAGGTCGCCGGCGTCGACCATGGCTACAACATCATGAGCGACGCGGCGGACGTCACGTTGCGAAGTTACGCGCACATCGCCGAGCACGTCATGCGGGCGACGCGCTAGGGCAGCAGCGCGAACGCGGCCGACTGCTCGACGATGTTGACCATCACCCGCAGCCCGATCGCCAGGGCCCGCTCGTCGAGGTCGAACGTCGGCTGGTGCAGATCCAGCTGCGGTCCCTGCCCCGGCCAGACGCCCAGGCGCGCCATCGCACCGGGAATCTCCTCGAGGTACCAGGAGAAGTCCTCGCCCCCACCCGACTGGCGGGTATCGGCCAGCGCGTCGGGGCCGATGGCCTCGATCGCGTGGGTGAGGATGCGCGTCGAGACGTCCTCGTTGACCACCGGCGGCACACCCCTCCGGTATTGCAGCGTGTGTTCGATGCCGAGCGGCGCCAGCAGCGCCGACACCGTCTCGCGGAT
>NZ_LZJJ01000272.1:0-17916 GCF_001667625.1 Mycobacterium sp. E1715 | reverse complement strand
GCACCGCCGAATCGGCATCGACGACCCGCGAATACAACTTCTTTATGGAGGACTTGGCGAAGATCGAGCCCGACCCCACCGACTGATAACCCTCTTCCTCCAGGTTCCAGCCGCCGGCGGCGTCGAACGAGACGATCCGGCCGGCGCCTTCGGGGTCGGGCGCGTCGATGTCGTACCCCGCCAGCAGCGGCAGAGCCACCAGGCCCTGCATCGCCGCGGCCAGGTTTCCGCGCACCATGATCGCCAGTCGGTTCACCTTGCCGGCAAACGTGAGCGGCACGCCTTCGAGCTTCTCGTAGTGCTCGAGTTCGACGGCGTAGAGGCGGGCGAACTCCACGGCGATGGCCGCGGTGCCCGCGATGCCGGTCGCCGTGTAGTCGTCGGTCACATAGACCTTTTTCACGTCGCGCCCGGCGATCATGTTGCCCTGGGTCGAGCGACGGTCCCCGGCGATGACGACGCCACCGGGAAACTTCAGGGCGACGATGGTGGTGCCGTGCGGCAGCTGCGAGCCCACCCCATCGGCGTGGGCACCGCCACCGAGGCTCGCCGGCAGCAGCTCCGGCGCTTGGCGGCGCAGGAAGTCAGCAAACGACGACAGGTCTACGGCGGGGGTTCCCGGGAATGCGGAGTTAGTGGACAGGCGATCGGAGAAGGGCCAGGTCACTGTCCGCCCTTTTGGACGTATGCCCGGACGAAATCTTCGGCGTTCTCTTCGAGCACGTCGTCGATCTCGTCGAGCAGATCGTCGGTGTCCTCGGCTAGCTTCTCGCGGCGCTCCTGGCCCGCGGCCGTGCTGTCGGCGAGATCGTCGTCGTCGCCACCACCACCGCCACGCTTGGTCTGCTCTTGAGCCATCGCCGGCCTCCTGCTTCATCTGAACTTGTTCAGCGGCTCGCTTGCCTTTTAAGCCACACTGCTCGCTGGTATCTCTACCCTACCGGTCAACCCCGACGTTCCCCGGTTTAACCGGCTTAGCTGGTGAGTTGTTCGACCAGTTCGGCGGCGCTATCCACCGAGTCCAGCAGCGCCCCGACGTGCGCCTTGCTGCCCCGCAGCGGCTCCAGCGTCGGTATGCGCACCAACGAGTCACCGCCGAGGTCGAAGATGACCGAGTCCCAGCTGGCCGCGGCGATGTCGGCACCGAACCTGCGCAGGCACTCACCGCGGAAGTACGCGCGCGTGTCGGTCGGCGGGTTGTCCACCGCCTCCAGCACCTGGTGCTCGGTGACCAACCGCTTCATCGAGCCGCGGGCGACGAGCCGGTTGTACAGGCCCTTGTCCAGCCGGACGTCGGAATATTGCAGGTCGACGAGGTGCAGCCTTGGCGCCGACCAGCTCAGGTTCTCTCGCTGACGGAAACCCTCGAGCAGGCGCAGCTTGGCGGGCCAGTCGAGCAGCTCGGCGCACTCCATCGGGTCCCGCTCGAGTTGGTCGAGCACCTGCGCCCAGGTCTCCACGATGTCGGCCGCGCGGGGATCGGGGTCGCGGCTGTCGACGAGCTTCGCCACCCGATCCAGGTAAATCCGTTGCAACGCAAGGCCGGTCAATTCCCGCCCGTCGGCAAGGGCCACGGCGACCCGCAGCGACGGATCGCGGCTGATCGCATGGACCGCGTGCACCGGCCGGGCCAGCACCAGGTCGCTCAGGTCGATCCCGTGTTCCGGGCCGACCTCGATCAAGTCCAGCACCAGCGCCGTCGTGCCCAGCTTGAGGTAGGTCGACGTCTCGGCGAGGTTGGCGTCGCCGATGATGACGTGCAGCCGGCGGTATCGGTCCGCGTCGGCGTGCGGTTCGTCGCGGGTGTTGATGATGCCGCGCTTGAGGGTGGTCTCGAGGCCGACCTCGACCTCGATGTAATCGGAGCGCTGGGACAGCTGGAAGCCGGGCTCGTCGCCGGAGGGCCCGATGCCGACCCGGCCGGAGCCGGTCACCACCTGGCGGGATACCAGGAAAGGGGTCAGTCCCGCGATGATCGACGAAAACGGTGTCTGCCGCGACATCAGGTAGTTCTCGTGCGACCCGTAGGAGGCGCCCTTGCCGTCGACGTTGTTCTTGTAGAGCTGCAGCTTGGCGGCCCCGGGCACGCTGGCGACGTGCCTGGCGGCGGCCTCCATGACGCGTTCGCCGGCCTTGTCCCAGATCACCGCGTCCAGCGGGTCGGTGCACTCGGGCGCCGAGTATTCGGGGTGGGCGTGGTCGACGTAGAGCCGCGCGCCGTTGGTCAGGATCATGTTGGCCGCGCCGACTTCGTCGGCGTCGACCACTGGAGGCGGGCCCGCCGAGCGGCTCAGATCAAAACCGCGGGCGTCCCGCAACGGTGATTCCACCTCGTAGTCCCAGCGGGTGCGTTTGGCGCGCTGAATGCCGGCGGCGGCGGCATAGGCCAGCACCGCCTGGGTCGAAGTGAGGATCGGGTTGGCCGTCGGGTCCGACGGCGATGAAATGCCGTACTCGACCTCCGTCCCGATAATCCGTTGCATGGCCTAAGCGTAGGCCCGCCGACGATGCGCCCCGCGCGGCGGGGCGTTGAGAAGGCGGGCAATCGGGCTAGGCCCGCCGACGATGCGCCCCGCGCGGCGGGGCGTTGAGAAGGCGGCCCTAGTCGCTCAACGACCAGCGCGAGCGGGGCGCCCGTCGTAGGGTGAGCCGCCATGGACCTAAGTCTGCGCCGCGCCCCGCGCCGCCGCGGTCCGGTGAACGGCGCGGCTGAAAGCTGGTTCCTAGCGCGGGGTTTGCCGTCCGTACTGACGAGGCGCGCCCGGTGGCGCCGGCTCTGGCCGCGCGCGGCGCCGGTGCTCGCGGCGTACGCGGCGCTGCAGGCCTGCATCCTGCTGGTGTATCTGATCACCGGCGGCCACGACGTCGAAATCACCGGCACACCAACGACTTCGGAGCTGCTCGTGCTCGTCGTCGTCGGCCTCAGCCTCCCGCTGATGGCGGTCGTCGGCTGGCTGGTGTCGCGATCGCGCAACGGGCGGGCGCGCGCGACGATAGCGACGGCGTCGGTCGTGGTGGTGGTGTCCGTCGGCGTGGCGACGGGAGACGCTGCGCAGCTGCCGCAGCAGGCCGCCGTCATCGCCGTCGTGCTGATCCTGACCGGCTTCGGCGTCGGTTCGGTGGTCGGCTGGGCGGTCCGCATGATGCTGTCGCACTTCACCATGGTCGGCGCGCTGGCGGTCCGGGCGTTGCCGGTCGTGCTGCTGACGGCGTTGGTCTTCTTCAACACCTACGTCTGGCTGATGGCCGCCACGATCAGCGGGAACCGGCTCGGGCTGGCGATGGCGTTCCTGGTCTCCATCGCGGCGGCGTTCGTCATCTCGGCCACGGTGGAGCGGGTGCGACCGACGCTGAAGTCGGCGGCGGCCTTGCCCGGAGACGCCGAGCACCTCGCGGGCACGCCGTTCGCGACCATGCCGGACGCCCCGGACAGCACGCCGTTGAGGAAGAGCGAACGCCTCAACGTGGTGTTCGTTCTGGCCGCGTCCCAGCTGGCACAGATCCTGGTGGTGGCGGTGGTCACGGCCACCATCTATTTGATTCTCGGCCTGATCGTGCTGAGCCCGGAACTGCTCAACGAATGGACCCACACCTACAAGAGCACCGCGACGGTGTTGGGCTTCACGCTGCCGGTCCCGGACTCGCTGGTGCACATGAGCCTTTTCCTGGGCGCGCTGACCTTCATGTACATCAGCGCCCGCGCGGCCGGCGACGCCGAGTATCGGTCCACCTTCCTGGATCCGCTGATCGGTGACCTGCATGCCACGCTGATCGCCCGCAACCGCTACCGCGGCGCCGTCGCGCCGACCGCGGGTGCTGTTGACGACACCGACCGTAGTGACTAACTTCACCGTGTGTCCGCCCCCGAGTCCGACCGTGCCGTCGGCAAACACGCGCTCGACCTGGCAGGAAAACGCTACGGCGAAGTGCTCCTGGTAACCGCCGGCGAAGCCGGCCCGCAGGCAACGGTTTACAACAGCTTCCCGCTCAACGACTGTCCCGCCGAGCTGTGGTCCGCGCTCGACCCGCACGCCATCGCCGCCGAAAACGGCGTGGCCGCAGCCCTGCTCAACGGTCCGCGGTACTGGCTGATGAACGCCATCGAAAAGGAAGCCCAGGGTCCTCAGATCACGAAGACTTTCGGCGGTATCGAGATGATTCAGCAGGCCACGGTGCTGCTCTCTTCGATGAATCCGGCGCCCTACATCCCGAACAAGGTCAACCGGCACACGGTCTTCGTCTTCAACGCCGGTGAACAGGTCTACGAGCTGATCGACCCCCAAGGGCAGCACTGGGTGATGCAGACCTTGAGCCAGGTCGCCGACCCCAACCTGTCGCAAGCGGACCTGCCGGGGCTCGCCGAGCGGCTCGACCTGCCGGCGGGGTGGAGCTACCAACCGCGCGTGCTCACCGACGAACTGCGCGTCGACACGCGGACCCGGGCGGCCCAGGTGCTGCAGGACAACCTGACCAACAGCTATTCGCTGGTGACCGACTGACGGCTGCCACGCACATCCCTCGCGGCGTGTCGTGCGCGCGGTTTTGAGTGTCGCGGCGCCGCGACCCGAACCCTGAGCAAGCGCGCCCTACAGGTACTGGCCCAGGTTGGATTCGGTGTCGATGGCCCGCGATGCGCTCGAGCTCTTGCCGGTGACCAGGGTGCGGATGTAGACGATCCGCTCGCCCTTCTTGCCCGAAATCCGCGCCCAGTCATCGGGGTTGGTGGTGTTGGGCAGGTCCTCGTTCTCGGCGAATTCGTCGACGATCGAGTCGAGCAGGTGCTGGATGCGCAGACCCGGTTGCCCGGTCTCCAGCACCGACTTGATCGCGTTCTTCTTCGCCCGGTCGACGACGTTCTGGATCATCGCCCCGGAGTTGAAGTCCTTGAAGTACATGACTTCCTTGTCACCGTTGGCGTAGGTGACCTCCAGGAACCGGTTGTCGTCGATCTCGGCGTACATCCGCTCGACGACCTTTTCGATCATCGCGTGGATGCAGGCCGACCGGTCGCCCCCGAACTCGGCGAGGTCGTCGGCGTGCACCGGCAGGGTCTCGACCAGGTACTTCGAGAAGATGTCTTGCGCCGCTTCGGCATCCGGACGCTCGATCTTGATCTTCACGTCCAGACGGCCGGGCCGCAGGATCGCGGGGTCGATCATGTCCTCGCGGTTGGAGGCGCCGATCACGATGACGTTCTCCAGACCCTCGACGCCGTCGATCTCGCTCAGCAGCTGCGGGACGACGGTGGTCTCGACGTCCGACGAGACGCCGGTACCACGGGTGCGGAAGATCGAGTCCATCTCGTCGAAGAACACGATCACGGGCGTTCCCTCGGACGCCTTCTCCCGGGCCCGCTGGAAGATCAGCCGGATGTGGCGCTCGGTCTCGCCGACGAACTTGTTCAGCAGCTCGGGGCCCTTGATGTTGAGGAAGTAGGACTTCGCCTCGCGCGCGTCGTCGCCACGGACCTCGGCCATCTTCTTGGCCAACGAATTCGCCACCGCCTTCGCGATCAGCGTCTTCCCGCAACCGGGCGGGCCGTACAGCAGCACACCCTTGGGCGGGCGCAGCGCGTACTCCCGATACAGCTCCTTGTGCAGGAACGGCAGCTCCACGGCGTCGCGGATCTGCTCGATCTGGCGCGTCAGACCACCGATGTCGGAGTAGCTGACGTCGGGCACCTCTTCCAGCACCAGGTCTTCGACCTCGGCCTTGGGAATGCGCTCGAACGCGTAGCCGGCCTTGGTGTCCACCAGCAACGAGTCGCCAGGCCGCAACTTGCGCGGCCTGGTGTCGTCGTTGAGCGCGTCGGGATGCCCTTCCGGCAGGTCCTCGGCCACCAGCGGCTCGGCGAGCCACACGATGCGTTCTTCGTCGGCATGACCGACAACCAACGCCCGGTGCCCGTCGGCCAGCAGTTCGCGCAACGTGGAGATCTCGCCGACCGATTCGTAGGTGCCGGCCTCTACGACCGTCAGCGCCTCGTTGAGGCGGACCGTCTGGCCCTTCCGCAGCGACCCGACGTCGATGTTGGGCGAGCACGTCAGCCGCATCTTGCGGCCCGAGGTGAACACGTCGACTGTGTCGTCCTCGTGTGCGCCCAGCAACACGCCGTAGCCACTCGGCGGCTGCCCGAGCCGGTCGACTTCCTCACGCAACGCGAGTAGTTGCTGGCGCGCCTCTTTGAGCGTCTCCATCAACTTCGAGTTGCGGGCCGCAAGTGAGTCGATCCGGGCTTCGAGCTGATGCACATCACGCGCAGAGCGGGCGCCGCCTTGCGCCCCCGCTGCATGCTCGAGTTGCTCGCGCAGCAACGCTGCCTCGCGGCGTAATTCTTCCAATTCGGCAGCATCGCCGCTGGACATGCCTGACTCGCGGGGGGTACCGAATGATTCAGAACGCTCTGAGCCACCCATGTTGCGCTCCTTTCCCACACCGAATTGGCGCGGTGGATACTTCAAAGCTACCGGCGATTGACCAATGATGTGCGGAGTCAAATACCCACGAAAAGTTAAGATTTTCGTCTCGCTGGTAATCTCGGCCACTAATCTCGCTGATCGAAAGGGCCGCCGTGACCGCAAAAAGCCTCGCCACAGGCTTTACCGGCACCGCCGACGTCGGCGTGGCGACCGCGAGTGTGAGTTCAGTTGCACCCGTTGGCCCGACCGCGCGGCGGGCGCCCACTTCGGGAAGCGCCCCGACCCCCCGACCGGCCTGATCGACTGGATGCGCCGACACCTGTCCGCAGCAGTGAGCGCCGTCACCGTCTTGGCGGCGGTCGGGATTTCGGGATGTTCGTCGCATCAGCAACCCCGCATCGCCTCCTCCATGCCCGCGGCGGCCCCCGCCACGTCGAGCACGGTTGTCGTACCTCCGACTACCCCGCTGCCGACGCCTGAAGCCCTTACCGACATCTTGACCCGGCTCGCCGACCCGAACGTACCCGGTATCAACAAGGTGACTTTGGTCGAAGGCGCCACCCCCGAGAGCGCGGACACGTTGGACAAGTTCACCAACGCGTTGCGCGACAACGGCTACCTGCCGATGACCTTCGTCGCGCACGACATCGCCTGGTCCGACAAGACCCCCGGCAACGTGGTGGCCAACATCGACGTCAACACCGCCCAGCGGCCCAACGCCAGCTTCCACTTCCCGATGGAATTCACGCCGTTCCAAGGCGGTTGGCAGTTATCTCGGCGAACCGCCGAAATGCTGTTGGCACTGGGCAAGTCACCCGCGACACCGCCGCCCAACCCGGCACCGCCTCCCGAGCCTGCCCCTGCGCCCGCACCTGCGCCGCAACCCGCCCCGGCTCCCGCGCCGCCGCCCGAGCCCGGCCCGACGCCGAGCCCACCCGGTTGACCCGCGGCATGTGGATCGGCTGGCTCGAGTTCGACGTGCTGCTCGGCGATGTCCGGTCGCTCAAACAGAAGCGGTCGGTGATCCGCCCCGTCGTCGCCGAGCTGCAACGCAAGTTCAGCGTGTCGGCGGCCGAGACGGGTTCGCACGAGCTGTATCGGCGCGCCGGCATCGGCGTGGCCACGGTGTCCGGCGACCGAAGCCATGCCGTCGACGTCCTCGATGCGGCCGAACGGCTGGTGGCCGGGCACCCCGAGTTCGAGCTGCTGTCGGTGCGACGGGGCCTGCAGCGCAGCGACGATTGAGGCCCCGGTCAGCCGTCGCGGCCCTCGCGTTTGCGCCCCAACGGCGCCGGCGCGACGACGCCGGGCGCGAGCCGTCGCGTGAAGACCAGGAACGCGGTATGCCCGCGCATGGAGTGCTGCGGCCGAACGGCCAGACCGACGACGTTCCAGCCGCGTTGCAGCGTCTCCCACGACCGGGGTTCGGTCCAGCACTGCTGGGCACGCAGGGCCTCGACGACCCGCGACAGCTGGGTCACGGTGGCGACGTAGACCATCAGCACGCCGCCGGGGATCAGCAGCCGGGCGACTGCGTCGAGCACCTCCCACGGCGCGAGCATGTCGAGCACGGCGCGGTCGAACGAGCCGTCGGGCCAATCGGAGTCGGCGACGTCGCTGACGATCAGCTCCCAGTTGTCGGGCGGCCGGCCGTAGAACACCGAGACGTTGCGGCGGGCGTGCTCGGCGTGGTCGGCGCGCTGCTCGTAGGAGACCACCCGCCCGTCGGGTCCGACCGCACGCAGCAGCGAGCAGGTCAGCGCCCCCGATCCGGCCCCGGCCTCCAGCACGCGCGCGCCCGGGAAGATGTCGCCTTCGTGCACGATCTGCGCGGCGTCCTTGGGATAGATGACCTGCGGGCCGCGGGGCATCGACATGATGTAGTCGACCAGCAGCGGGCGCAGCACCAGGAAGGGCGCACCGTTGCTGGACTTGACCACAGTGCCCTGCTCCTGCCCGATCAACGCGTCGTGTGCGATCGAGCCGCGATGGGTATGGAACTCCGCGCCGGGGGTGAGCGCCATCGTGTAGTGCCGGCCTTTGGCGTCGGTGAGTTGGACGCGTTCCCCGACGGTGAACGGGCCGGTTGCGGACACGCCGTCTAGCGTGCCAGCCGACTCGCCGCGGGCGGTGCTCGGGGTTGTCGGCACCCGGTTCTACGCTGCGGACATGACCGACCAGCCGCAGGCACTCGCGCGGCCGGCTGCAAGACCGGCGTCGAAACCGGCGCTGTCCCCGTCGAGGGCGGCGGACTTCAAGCAGTGTCCGTTGCTCTACCGGTTCCGGGCGATCGATCGGTTGCCCGAGGCGCCGTCGGCCGCACAACTGCGCGGCTCGGTGGTGCACGCGGCGCTGCAGCAGCTGTACGGGCTGCCCGCCGCGCAGCGCGGCCCCGACACCGCGCTGGCGCTGGTCGAGCCGGCCTGGGAACAGGTGATCGCCGCGACGCCCGACCTGGCCGGCGACTTCGATACCGAGCAGCGCGGCCAGCTGATCGCCGAGGCTCGGGCGCTGCTCTTCGGTTACTACCGCCTCGAGGACCCGACGCGCTTCGATCCGCAGTGCTGCGAGGAGCGCGTGGAGGTCGAGCTCGCCGACGGCACGCTGCTGCGCGGATTCATCGACCGGATCGACCTCGCCGCCACCGGGGAGACCCGGGTGGTCGATTACAAGACCGGCAAGGCCCCGCCGGCGGCGCGGGCCCTGGCCGAGTTCAAGGCGATGTTCCAGATGAAGTTCTACGCGGTGGCCCTGCTGCGCACGCGCGGCGTACCACCCACTCGGCTGCGGCTCATCTACCTCGCGGACGGGCAGGTGTTGGATTATTCGCCCGACCACGACGAGTTGCTGCGCTTCGAGAAGACCCTGATGGCGATGTGGCGTGCCATCCAATCCGCAGGCCGGACCGGCGATTTCCGTCCCAGCCAGTCGCGGTTGTGTGACTGGTGCCCCCACCAGCAGTACTGCCCGTTGTTCGGCGGAACCCCGCCAACCTACCCCGGATGGCCGGATATCGCACTGTCACAAGGCGTTTCGCAGCCGACCGAACCGGCGGCGTGATCGCAGCCCGTCCGTAGGTGTGACGAGCGTCATTGCGGCCTGAGCGTCCGGACGCAATAGTTCATCGGCGAGTGCGGTAGGCTGTTGTCAACGTTGGCGCCAAATGGCTTGCCAGCACGTCGTGATCGATTCGTTATTTCCTCTCAGATCCCCGCGGGGCGCCGAGTCCGAGATGACTAGGTGCGCTCCGCACAGCCTCGAGTCGCGGCGATCGACGTTGCCATACGGGCAATCTCGCTACCACCGACGCTTTAGGGACAGTGAAACATGCTTGAAGACAAAACATTTGCGCACCTCGGGGTGAGCCCACCGCTGGTTGACGCGCTCGCCAAGGGCGGCGCCCACCGGCCGTTCCCAATCCAGATCGAGACCCTGCCGGACACGCTTGCCGGCCGTGATGTGTTGGGCCGCGGCAAGACCGGTAGCGGCAAGACGCTCGCCTTCTCGATCCCGCTGGTGAGCCGACTCGATGCGGGTAACCGCCGACCGGGCAAGCCGACCGGGCTGGTGTTGGCGCCCACCCGCGAACTCGCGACGCAGATCGCCGCGACCATCGCGCCGCTCGCCGCGGTTCGGGGTCTGCGCGTGACCACCGTCTTCGGCGGGGTGCCGCAGCACCGGCAGGCCGCGGCGCTGAAATCCGGCGTCGACATCGTCGTCGCCTGCCCGGGCCGGCTGGACGACCTGATGAAGCAGGGCATCGTCACGCTGAGCGCCGTACAGGTGACCGTGATCGACGAGGCCGACCACATGGCCGATCTGGGCTTCCTGCCCACGGTCACCCGCATCTTGGCGGCCACGCCGGCGGCCGGGCAGCGGATGCTGTTCTCGGCCACTCTCGATGCCGCGGTCGACACCCTGGTGAAGCGATTCCTCAGCGACCCCGTGACGCGATCGGTCGCCGAACCGGCATCCGTGACTCCCGCGATGACACATCATCTCTTCTGTGTCGACGGACCCCAGGCCAAGAAGGACCTGGTGCACCGGTTGGCCTCGGGCGAATCCCGGCGAATCCTGTTCATGCGGACCAAGCATCAGGCCCGGAAGCTGGCCCGCCAACTCACGCAGTCCGGCATCCCGTCGGTCGAGTTGCACGGCAACCTTTCCCAGAACGTGCGCGACCGAAACCTGGCGGCGTTCGCGGCCGGTCACGCGAGAGTGCTTGTGGCAACGGACATCGCCGCGCGTGGCGTGCACGTCGACAACATCGAGCTGGTCGTCCATGTCGACCCGCCGCCGGAGCACAAGGCCTACCTGCACCGGTCCGGCCGCACGGCCCGCGCCGGCGCTTCCGGCGACGTGGTCACCATCGTGTTGCCCGACCAACGCCGGGACGCCGAATCGATGATGCGCAAGGCTGCCATTCGCGCCGTGCCCCAGCAGGTAACCGCGGCCTCCCCCGTCATCCACGCCCTGGCCGGCCAGCCGGCGCCACGCGAGGTCGTCGCGCCGGCCCCGGTGGCGACTCGTGCGCCCCGGGCGAGCGCGGCGCGCAACAGGCGACGCCGCTCGCGTCGCCCCGCCCCGGCGTCGCGGTAGGGACTGCCACTAGCCAATGGTGGCGGTGGCGACCCGCCGCGCCCGGCCAACGCCGCGCTTGCGATCGCCACTAGCCAATGGTGGCGACCCGCCGCGCCCGGCCAACGCCGCGCTTGCGATCGCCACTAGTGCAGCGGCGTCATCTCCTGCAGCATCGTGGGAATGAGCTCGCTGACGGTGGGATGGATGTGCATGGTGCGAGCCAGCGTCGTGTAGGGCGCTTTGGCCGACATGACGTCCAGGATCTCGTGAACGGCCTCGTCGCCGCCGACGCCGAAGATGGCCGCTCCCAGTATCTCCCGGGTGTCGGCATCCACGACGACTTTCATAAACCCTTGCGTCTCACCCTTTTCCACCGCCCGGCCGACCCGCGTCATCGGACGCTTGCCTACCAGCGCCTTGCGTCCCGACGCACGTACCTGGTCAACGGTCATCCCGGCACGCCCCAGCGGCGGGTCGATGTAGAGCGCGTAGGTGGTGATGCGGTCGCTGACCCGGCGCGGGTCGTCGTCGAGCAGGTTGGCGGCGACGATCTCGAAATCGTTGTAAGAGGTGTGGGTGAAGGCGCCTTTGCCGTTGCAGTCTCCCATCGCCCAGATGTGGTCGACGTTCGTCTTGAGTTGGTCGTCGACGACGATGTAGCCGCGGGCGTCGGTCTGCACACCGGCCGCCTCGAGGCCCAGGTCGTCGGTGTTGGGCCGTCGGCCCACGGCCAGCAGCAGGTGACTGCCGGCGACCGGGGCGGCGCCGGCGCTCGGGGTCAGTTCAAAGCCATTGTCCTTCTTGGTGATTCGCACGTCATCCGCACCGACGATGACGTCGATGTCCTCGCCCTCCAGGATGTCGCGGACGGTGGCGGACACGTCCTCGTCCTCGCGGGATGCCAGCCGGGAACCCCGCTCGACGACGGTCACCCGGGCGCCGAAGCGCCGGTACATCTGGGCGAACTCCAGCGCGATGTAGCTACCGCCGAGAATGACGAGGTGGCTTGGCAGCGTGTCGAGTTCGAGGATCGAGACGTTGGTCAAGAACTCGATGTCGGAGAGCCCGGGGATTTCCGGCACCACCGCGCGACCGCCGACGTTGAGGAAGATCCGGTCGGCGTGCAGCACGTCTTGCCCGTCTCGGGAGTCGACACGCAACGTGTGCGGGTCCTCGAACCTTGCGTGCCCACGAAAGACGGTGCAACCGTCCATTCCCGCCAACCAGTCCTCGACGCCCTTTCGGTCGCCCAGCATGATTTCGTCCTTGCGTGCCTTGACTTTCGCCATGTCCACGCTGACCGGTCCGGTCGCCACTCCGAAATCCGCACCGCGGCGCGCGAGGTGGGCAGCGTACGCGCTGGCGACCAGGGTCTTGGTCGGGATGCATCCGGTGTTCACGCATGTGCCGCCGATCAGTTTGCGCTCCACCAGCGCAACCCGTTGCCCGGCCCCAGTCAGCCGCCCGGCCAACGGGGGCCCGGCCTGCCCGGCGCCGACGATGATCGCGTCGAAATGCTGTGTCACTTAACGGCCGTCAGGATGTATTCCGTCAGCACGTGACCCGTAACCGCGGCGATGGCGAACCCGCCCAAGATCGCGACCGCATCCTCGAGCAGCGCGATGGGCAGGTCCCTTCCGGCCACGGCGGCCAGCCGCTTGCGCGCCTGATAGCCGCCGAGTGTGCCGAGCACCGCGCCGATGACGCCGGCCCCGAGCGCGGTGAAGGTCCAGTGCGGCCAGGCGCCGAGCGCAGCCCCCGCCAATCCGCCCATGACGATCCTGGCGGCGAAGATCGGCGGCGCCGTGCGGGCCGGCGTCTTGGGCAGCTTGTCGTTGACCAGTTCGCCGACCGCGAGAACGGTGAAGACGATGACCGTGATGATGTTGGCCATCCACGACGCCCACGTGCCATGCAGGTCGAGCCAGCCAAGATAGGCCGCCCAGGCGACCACGGCGGGGGCCGTCAGCGAACGCAGCCCGGCGATGACGCCAATCAGTAAAGCCAGCAGCAGAATAAGCGCGTGTGTCACGAAGACCCTCCTGGGGATCGAACAGCCGGCAGTGGTGAGGGATGACGGCCCATGAGGGTGACACGGGCAAACAGCCCTAGGCGGACGCTAACACAGCCGCGGTCGCGGCACCCGCCTCGAGCGTCACGCTAGCGTGACCGCCGGCGCCGAGCGTCACGCTAGCGTGACGCTCGAGCGGTTGGTCAGAACCGGCAAAACCTGATGTCGGAAGCCAGAATGGCTTTGGCGCCGATGGCGGCCAGCTCGTCCATGATCTCGTTCACGCCACGGCGGGGCACGAGCGCGCGGATCGCGACCCAGTCCGGATCGGCGAGCGGCGCGATGGTCGGCGACTCCAAACCCGGCGTGATCGCCGTGGCCTTTTCCAGGACGGAACGCGGGCAGTCATAGTCGAGCATCAGGTATTGCTGCCCGAAAACCACACCCTGGATCCGCGCCACCAGCTGATCGCGCGCCGCTCGCGTGCCGCCCTGGCCGCCCGGGTCGGCGCCCTCGATCAGCACCGCCTCCGAATCGCACAGCGGATCGCCGAAGGCCACCAGGTCGTGCAGGCTCAGCGTGCGCCCGGAGCCGACCACGTCGGCGATGGCGTCGGCCACGCCGAGCTGCACCGAAATCTCCACCGCCCCGTCGAGTCGGATGACGGTCGCTTCAATGCCGCGTTCCGCCAGATCTTTTCGCACCAGATGGGGGTACGCGGTCGCGATCCGCTTACCGGCCAGGTCCGCCGTCGTCCACTCACGCCCGGCCGGGCCGGCGTAGCGAAAACTCGACGACCCGAAACCCAAGGCCAGCCTCTCGCGCACCGGCGCGTCCGAGTCGCGGACCAGATCGCGTCCGGTGATGCCGAAATCGAGCTGCCCCGAACCCACATAGATCGCAATGTCTTTGGGCCGCAGGAAGAAGAACTCGACCTGGTTGACCGGGTCGATGACGGTGAGGTCCTTGGAGTCGGTGCGACGACGGTAGCCCGCCTCCGCGAGAATCTCGCTGGCCGGCTCGCTCAGCGTGCCCTTGTTGGGAACCGCGACCCGCAACATCGTCAGAGCTTCCGGTAGACGTCGTCGAGCGACAGGCCACGCGCGATCATCAACACCTGCGTCCAGTAGAGCAACTGGCTGATCTCCTCGGCCAGCGCCTCGTCGGGTTCGTGTTCGGCGGCGAGCCATACCTCGCCGGCCTCTTCGAGGATCTTCTTGCCCAACCCGTGGATGCCACCGTCCAGGGCGGCAACCGTCGCGCTGCCGGCCGGCCGGCTACGGGCGCGCTCGCCCAACTCGGCGAACAGATCCTCAAACGTCTTCACGGCCAGCGATTGTTTCACGCGGCGGCGAGCAAAGTCACGGCGGTTTCCGCCGGTGACGTTTTGCGCCGCCGGTCAGTCGAACCCGGCGAGCGTCATGCGCAGCGCCTCTTCGAGCTGAACGTGAAACTCCGGGCCGTCGGGGGGCTGGGTGAGCCAGCGGTCGATGACGAATTTGGCCGTGGCCAAGCTGGTGTGCACCAACAGCGCGGGCCGGACGTCTGCCGCCGCGTCGACGCCCATGCGGGACGCCACTTGCTCGACGAATTCGCGGTGTTCGATCTCGGTGACCAGCACCGATTGGCTCAGCAACCGCGGGGCGGTGGCGACGGCCTGGCGCCAGGTGTCCAGCGTCTGGACTTCGATGACCTCTTGGGCGCGCGCGACGAACAGCCGAATCAACGCCTCGACCGGTGACTCGTCCGGTGGTCTCGCGCTGTAGGACTCGACGATCTCGGCGCTGGCCTCCCGGACGGGACCGACGAGCAGGCTCTCCTTGGTGGGTGCGTACCGGAAATAGGTGCTGATCGATACGCCGGCCGCCGAGGCGATCTCCTCGGTCGTCACGGCGTCGAAGCCGCGTTCGGCGAAAAGCCGCTGGGCGGTCTGCTGGATCTGCGAAACTAGCTCAGCACGACGCCGGTCCCGCAACGAGCCGGTGTTTGCTGAGGGCATGCCTTCACCTTCGTCAATCCGACATTGGAACCCCGCGGCGCTGTCCAGCGACGAACTCAGATGAGTGACTCTACACTATTGAAAGTCGCTATCAAGTAGGCTAACGTGATGCGGCACACACCGATGAGCTGCAGAGTCTTGGGCGCCTGTTGACATTATTTTAATAAGAATTGGCTTCGACGGCGTCGGAAGTCGTCTGCTCGGCACTCAGGAATTCAGGGGTGGGGAGAGGGCCGATGGAAGCGGTAGCTGATAGTCGATGACGGTTGCCATAAGTTTGCTGTGCGGGCTTTGGGTCACGCCGCTATGACGACGCAACTCGATGGTGTCGTCGCGATCCGGAACTGGTCGGTCGGGTACGTCAAGCGCCATCCCGTCGCGTCGCTGACCACGGTGGGCGAACAGTTCGTCTTGGGCGTGCGCACGGCACAGTATTTCTTCTTCGACCTGATGACCGGGCGATTTCAGTGGCAGGAGTTCGTCCGCCAGGGCGCATTCATGGCAGGCACCGCGGTGTTGCCGACCATCCTGGTGTCACTGCCGATCAGCGTCACGCTGTCCATCCAGTTCGCACTGCTGGCCGGCCAGGTTGGGGCCACGTCGCTGGCCGGGGCCGCCAGCGGCCTGGCGGTCATCCGGCAGGGAGCATCGCTGGTGGCCGCGGTGCTGATGGCGTCGGCCGTCGGATCGGCCATCACCGCCGATCTGGGCTCGCGAACGATGCGCGAAGAGACCGACGCGATGGAGGTGATGGGCGTCTCGGTGATCCGTCGTCTGGTGGTCCCCCGGTTGGCCGCCGCGGTGATGATCGGCGTGGCCCTCACCGGAGTCGTGTGCTTCGCCGGATTCTTCGCGAGCTACATGTTCAACGTGTACTTCCAGAACGGGGCGCCGGGCAGCTTCGTGTCGACGTTCGCCTCCTTCGCGACGACCGACGACATGATCCTGGCGCTGGTCAAGGCGGTCGTGTTCGGCGCCATCGTGGCCATCGTGTCGAGCCAGAAAGGCTTGTCCACCAAGGGCGGACCTACGGGCGTCGCAAACTCGGTGAACGCGGCGGTCGTCGAGGCCATCCTGCTACTGATGATTGTCAACGTCGCCATCAGCCAGCTCTACATCATGTTGTCCCCCAGGACGGGGCTGTGACATGACGACGTCCGCTTATCAACCGTTGGCACCGATTTCGGTCCCGCTCGTCCGGCTCTACCGACGGGGCAAAGTGCCGATCATTCGGCTCGGGCACCTGCTGGTCTTCTTCGTCCGCGCGCTCGTCGCGGTCCCGCTTGCCCTGCGCCAGTACCGGGGCGAGTTCCTGCGGTTGCTGTCGAACATCACCTGGGGCAACGGCTCGATCGTGGTGGGCGGCGGCACCGCCGGCGTGGCCGTCGTGCTCGGCATGACGGTCGGGGCGCTCGTGGGAATCGAGGGCTACAACTTCCTGGACCTGCTCGGCCTGGGGCCCGCCACCGGTTTCGTCTCGTCGTTGGTCAACACCCGCGAGCTGGCCCCGCTGATGGCATCGCTGGCCTTCGCCATGCAGGGCGGCTGCCGCTTCACCGCCCAACTGGGCTCCATGCGCATCGCCGAAGAGATCGATGCCATGGAATCGATTGCGATCCGGCCGATTCCGTACCTCGTCACCACCCGGCTGATCGCCTCGGTGGTGGCGATCGTCCCGCTGTACGCCGCATGCCTGGCGATCGGCTACCTGAGCACCCAAGTGGTGGTGGGACTGGGCAGCGGTGGCTCGACCGGTTCCTACCTGCACTACTTCACGTTGATGCTGGCGGGGCAGGACATCGTCTATTCCCTGATCAAGGCCGTCACCTTCGTCTGGATCGCCTCCACGATCCAGTGCTACTACGGGTACTACGCCGGCGGCGGACCGGAGGGCGTCGGGGTCGCCGCGGGCCACGGCATGCGGGCCAGCATCACCGTCGTGATCATCGTGAACATGCTGCTCACCATGGCGCTGTGGGGCGTCGACTCCGGCGCACGGTTCGGCGGGTAGGTCGGGGGAACATGCCGAACTCCTTTGAGCTGGACGGGCGCGGCCCGTCCGACCGGCAGCTGTTCGGCATCGGCATCGCGGTCGTGGTGGTCAGCGCGCTGCTCACCACCGCGATGTTGGTCAAATCCACTGGCAGACTCAACGATTACGTCCGCGTGGTCGCCGATCTGGTGAACGTGGGCGACGGCCTGCCGCAGAGGTCGGACGTGAAATACCACGGTGTGCTGGTCGGCATGGTCGACGGCGTCGTGCCCGCGGCGCACGGCAACCCCAACTACGTCCACATCGACCTCAAGGAAGAATTCGCCGGCTCGATCCCGGCCAACGTGACCGCGCGCGTGGTGCCGACCGTGTAGTCAGCGCCCGACAGCAACGCGGCCAGCTGACCGCGCGTCTCGGCGAAGGTCCGCATCGGCTCGACGGCCTGGTGCAGCGCGTCGAGCAAATCGGGGGCGGTCTGCGCCAGCCCCCGAGTCGCATCCAGCAACGCGGACACCGTCGAGGGGCCGGCGTCGGTGCTGACAATCGAATTGAGCTGGTCGAGAAGGCGATTCAATTGCGCGCCGGCGTTCAGGAGGCTGACGCGGCGGTGATCGGTGGCGGCGCCCAGCGCGGCCAGGATCCCCACCGACCGGTCGTCCCGGTCGCGGCCCGCCGCGGCGAGCAGGTCGCGCAACTTCGTCACGGTCGTCTGGAACAACACCGTCGGAAGCCGCTTGTCCTCCGGAATATGCGCCCCGTCGCGGATCGTTGCCGCTGGGCGCTCCCGGTTCGGGGAGCCCACCAACTGAACCGACGACACGGCGAAGACATTGCTGGGCACCACGCGCGCGGTCACGTTGGCCGGGATCGAGCCGGCGAATTCTTCCTTGAGGTCGATGTGGACGTAGTTGGG
>NZ_LZJJ01000271.1:0-545 GCF_001667625.1 Mycobacterium sp. E1715 | reverse complement strand
CGAGGTCGCGCTCGGCCAGCCAGCTGACGAACCGGCGATAGGGTGTCGCGGCCGGCAGTTGCCGGCCTTGGTAGCAGCCGAAAATCTCGTGCAGCAGGATCGGTAGCGACCACCCGTCGAGCACGATGTGGTGGAACGTCAGCACAATTCGATGGAGGCTCTCTCCGGTGCGAAGCAGAGCAACCCGGAAGACGGGTCCGGCGGTGAGGTCACCGACCGCGGCCCGTTCGTCGGCGCAAATCCCTTCGATCCGATCATCGGCTTCGACGGCCTCGTATCGCCATACCGCCAAGGGGTGGGCCGGAATGATTTGAACCGGTTGGTCGAACTGCCGGCAGAACCGAGCGGCCAGGTTGGGGTGGCGCTCGACGACGGCGCGGACGGCGTCGTGCAGCCGGCGCGGGTCGAGTGGGCCGGCGACCGTGACGTCGAGTTGCATCGCGTACAGATCGCCGAGATCCCGAGCGGTGGTGGCGTGGAAGAGCAGTCCTTCTTGGAGTGCGGTGAGCGGCAGGATGTCGGCGGTGGTCGTGGTGGTTTTGGAG
>NZ_LZJJ01000270.1:0-1312 GCF_001667625.1 Mycobacterium sp. E1715 | reverse complement strand
TTGGGCACCCCGGTCGCCGGGCGGTCGGATCGTGCGCTCAGCGACCTGGTCGGATTCTTCGTCAACACCTGGGTGTTGGTGTAGTCGGGCGTGGGTAGGGCGCGGGTGTCGAGTTTGCCGTTGAGGGTGATGGGCAGGGTGTCGAGGGCGATGATGGCGGCGGGGATCATGTAGCTGGGCAGTTGTTGGGCCAGGGTGGCGCGTAGCTGGGTGGGGTCGGCGGTGCCGGTGATGTAGGCGGTGAGGCGTTTGTCGCCGGGGCGGTCTTCGCGCACGATGACCGCGGCGTGTTCGACCCCCTCGAGTGCGGCCAGGGCGGCGTGGATTTCGCCCAATTCGATGCGGTAGCCGCGGATTTTGACTTGATCGTCGGCGCGGCCGTGGTAGTCCAGTTGCCCGTCAGGGCGCCAGCACACCAGGTCCCCGCTGCGATACATCCGGGTTCCCGGCGGCCCGTAGGGGCAGGCCACGAACCGGGCCGCGGTCAATGCCGCCCGGTGCAGATAGCCCAGGCCGACGCCGCGGCCGGCGATATAGAGTTCACCGACCACCCCGGGGGGCACCGGGCGGCACCACGGGTCGAGCACGAACAGCGCCGCCCCGGGCACCGGCAGCCCGATGGGCACCGGGCCCGAGCCCGCGGTCAGTGGGGCGCTGATGGTGGCGTAGACGGTGGTTTCGGTGGGGCCGTAACCGTTGACCATCACCCGCCCGGGCGCCCAGCGTGCGAGGACCTCGGGGGGACAGGCCTCCCCGGCGGCCATCAACGCCACCTGATCCAGTCCGGTCGGCGACAGCGCGGCCAGCGCCGAGGGGGTGTGGCTCAAGACGGTCACGCCTTCGCTGATCAGCAGTGCGTGCAGCTCGTCGGGGGAGCGGGTCAGCTCCTCGGGCACCACCACCAACCGCCCACCAGAAAGCAGGGCACCCCAGATCTCCCACACCGAGAAGTCGAACGCATACGAATGGCATTGGGCCCACACCTGCTCGCACCCCAACCCGATACCCACCTGCAGGCCGTCGAACAAGCGGGTCACATTGGCATGGGTGACCGCCACCCCTTTGGGCACCCCGGTCGTGCCCGAGGTGTAAATGAGGTGCGCCACGTCATCGGGTGCCGGGGCGGGCAGACCGGTGCTGGGCTGAGCAGCAATCCGCGCGTCGTCGACGTCGACGACGACCACACCGCGCCCCTCCAGCCGGGGGCGCAGCGCGGTGGTGCTCAGCACGGCCACCGGGTTGGCGTCGGCCAGCACGAACCCGACCCGCTCATCCGGCAGCGCGGGGTCGATGGGCAGGTAGGCCGCCCCGG
>NZ_LZJJ01000269.1:0-5036 GCF_001667625.1 Mycobacterium sp. E1715 | reverse complement strand
ACCCGCATCCCCGACATGGCGTAGCCGACGATCCCCGACACCGTGGCGCCCGGTTCCAGGACCGCCCGCCCGGCCGCCGAGACCGCCCCGGACACCGCGCTCAGGACGCCACCGACCACGGCGGTGGGCAGGTGGTTGATGCCTTGCCGCATCAGGTCGTTGGCCGTGAGGTCCTGCGGGATGGGCAGCGGGGGCGTCGGTTTGGCCGGCGGATCGCGTTCGAGGTCATAGATTTCGGCGAACATCTGCACCCCGCCGACGCCGTCGGTGACGGCGTGGCTGACGTGCAGCAGGGTCGCGGCCTTTCCGCCGGCCAAACCCTCGACCAGAGTGGCGGTCCACAGCGGCCGGGAGATGTCCATCGGCGACTGCAGGATCACCTCGGCGAGGTTGAACACGTCGCGCAGCGTGCCGGGTTCGGCCACCCGCATGCGGCGCACATGGAATTCGAGGTTGAAATCGGGGTCCACCACCCACCGCGGTGACGCCGTCGGCAGCGTCGGCACGACCACCTTCTGCCGCAACCGCAACACCCGCCGGGAGGCGTTTTCGAACCGCGTCAGGAACTTGTCCCAGTCCGGCGTGGTGTCGAGGAGCTCCAGCGCCATGATCCCCGAGCGGGTCCGGGGATTCGCTTCGCCCCGATGCATCAGATAGTCGACCGGTCCCAGCTGGTCGGACAACTTCACGACCTCGGACTCAGTCATCGCCATCCGCCCGATGCGCCAACCTTGTCACCGTCGATCAAGCCTCCTGCCTAGGACCCACCCACCCCATTGCCACCACAACGCTAGTCGGGTTGCCGCGCTGGTGAAAGGAGCGGTCGGGCCGTACGGCGATGGCGACTCAGCTGGCCGACGTGGCGGTCAGCGGCACCGTGTCCAGCAGCGAGCTGACGCGCCGGCCGTAGATGACGCCAAGGAAATCGGCGACGGCGTCGGCGGCCAGCCGCGATCGGACCGTCGAAAGGATGTCGAACGCGTGGTGCGCGTTAGCGAGCTCGGCGTGGGCCACCGTCGCGGCGCCGGCCGCGCGCAACGCCGCGCAGAAGGTTCGGGCCTGGCCGCTGGGCACCACTTCGTCCTTCTCGCCGTGCAGGACGAAGAAGGGCGGCGCTTCACCGTGCACGTAGGACACCGGCGACGCCGCCTCGAACCGCTCGGGCTGGTCGCTGTGGCGGGCCTTCAGCACGAACTGCTCCAGGAACGGCAGCATCAGCGGGTGCATGTTGTCGAAGTCGGTGAAGTCGTACACGCCGTAGTAGGGGGCTACGGCCTGGACCGTCGTGTCGGCCTCTTCGAACCCGGGCTGAAACGCCGGGTCGTTCGGGGTGAGCGCCGCCAGGGAGGCCAGGTGTCCACCGGCCGACCCGCCGGTGATCGCGATGAAGTCGGGGTCGCCGCCGTAGTCCGCGATGTTCTGGCGGACCCACGCGATCGCCCGCTTCACGTCGATGAGGTGCGCGGGGAACGTGGCACGCGGGCTCTTGCAGTAGTTGATCGAGACGCAGATCCAGCCGAGTTCGGCCATGCGGCTCATCAGCGTGTAGGCCTGCACCCGTTTGTCGCCGACGGTCCACGCCCCGCCCGGAACCTGGATCAGCACCGGCGCCCGCCGCCCCGGTGCGAGGTCGTGGCGCCGCCAGACGTCGAGCAGATTGTCGCGGCCGCCCGGGCCGTAGGAGATGTTCGAGGTCTGCGCGGCGTAGCGGCGGTGCGGCCCGGGCCGGCCCAACATGCCGCCGCGCGGGGCGCAGACGGGCTGGGTGGCGCCCGGGTGGCACACCTGCTCGCGGAAGTCCGGGCCGAAGGACTCCTCAAGCGCGGAGGTGAGGGCCCGATCCGCCCGCTGCGCCGCCCAGGCGGCGCCGACGCGGCCGATCGACGGGTGCGAGACGCGCGACAGCGCGTGGCCGGTCAGGACGTGCGGGGGAAACTCCGTGGACAGCCAGCCGGCGAGACAGCCCAGCGCGAACGGCGAGCCGCGCAGCAACAGCGTGCCGGCCCGGTAGGCGTCCATCGCATCGGCCGCCAGGCGTGAGGCCTGGTTACTGGCCCACGAGCACCGTGAAGTCAAGTGCGTGGTCACGCTCATAACAACGCCACCCCTCGACGTTATGCACACGCTCCGTTGCGGTGAACGGCCGATGACCGGCCGGTGTTCTACGTGTGTCGAGGGTCCCAACCATAGCCGATACATGCGGTGCGCGAACGCTTTTCACGCGCGCCGCGGCGGCGAGTCGTGGCGCGACACGCCGTTGGATAGACTGACCTGCACATTGCCTCCGTAGCTCAGGTGGATAGAGCAAGGGCCTTCTAATCCCTAGGTCGCACGTTCGAGTCGTGCCGGGGGCACTCCGACCGGTATGACCTCGGCTGATGGTTGACGGCTCAGTTCCGGCGCGAGGTCAAACTTCCTAATTGGTGCCGGCCAGACGACTGGTCAGAGGCGTTTTGGTGCGGCGGCGTTGCGGGTAACCACCGAGGGTGCGCGCGGAATCCGTAATTGCCGCACCCGCGGTTGCCCTGGCGATCGCCGCATGTTCGTGTCCCATCGGTTCGGCCGACCCCGGGCCCGAGAATCCACCGTTTCCGGTCGGTCAGCTCGGAGTGCCCGTGCATGCGCGGGCGGCCGACGGTGCGACCGCGGACATCACCGTCGACAGTGCGACGCGGTTACCGCCCGGGTGCGCCTCTCATTTTGCCAATCCGGCGTCTGACCCCGGTTGCACGGTAGTGGAATTGACCGTCACCGCGACGTCCCATCAGTTCTTCCAATTCGACCGCGATCACGTCTTCGCCGGATACGGCGGCGGCGACCAGCCGATGACTCATCCCGACAATGCGCCCGAACCGGCAACGTCTGCGGTCGACTTCCAGAGGTTCGACAAGATGCCCCCGCTGCAATCGGGCGGCCTGCACGACGGGCAGAGCACTCATGGATTCGTCGGCTTCGTTATGCCCACAGCCGGGGACCTGTACATCACGGTCAACGATCCCTCGGATCCAGCGCCCTACACCGAAGCGGGCTTTATCGTCCACACCTGACGGGCCAGCTAACCGGTGACTCCGGCCAGTTCGTTCGCCACCGCATCGAACGCGCGCAACGTGTCCAACATGTGCGGCTCGTGCGAGTGGGGCTGGGTGGACACCTTGGCGGCGACCACCTCCGCCGCGCGGTTGACGTAGACCATCTGGCCGCACATGCCCAGGCACAACACGACATTGGCACCCGGGTAGGGGAACCACATCTGGTTACGGTACATCCCGCCGGGCAGGTCGGTGTCGTGGTCGGGGCTGGCGGCGAACGCCTCCCGCGAGTCGGGCCCACCGTCGAAGGTGTCGGTGAGCCACGCCGCGGGCACCACTTGTTGGCCGGTCAACGAGACCCCGTCACGCAGGAACAGCGAACCGAACCGGATCAGGTCGGTCAGGCAGGCGTTGACGCCGCCGTCGAAGAAACCGGTGCCGGCGGGGTCGACGGCGATGGTGGCGTCGTACTCGGCACCGATGCGGCTCCACAGCAATTCCGACATCAACTCCGGCATGCGTTGTCCGCCGGCGGCCTCACAGATCCAGCCGAGTACGTCCGTTTCACACGAGCGGTACTCGAACGGGCCGCCGTGCACCGACTTCTGCCGCAGCGTCAGCAGGAACTCACGCAACGTGGCGGGAGCATCCGCGTTCCGCCGCGGCGCCCACCCCATCGCCTGGTCAAGCAGGTGAATCTCGGCGGCCGGATCGTCGTAGTTTTCGGAAAACTTGATACCCGACCTCATGTCCAGCAGGTGGCGCACCGTCGCACCGGCGTAGCCACACGTCGCCAGGTCGGGAACGTACGCCGTGACCGGCGCGTCAAGCTCGATCGCGCCGGCCTCGTGCAGCGCGCCCGCGACGGCGCCCACCAGCGACTTGCTCACCGAGAACAACAGGTGCCGGGTGTTTGGCGCCATGCCGTGGAGGTACTGCTCGGCCACCAGCGACCCGCGGTGGGCGACGGCCCACCCGTCGGTTGCCGTGGCGGCCATGACCGCGCCGACGGTGGTGGCCGACCCGTCTGTCCCGGCCAGGCCGATCTCGGCCACCGGAGCGCCGGCGGCGGGCAACGCGGCGACCGGCCCCGTCCCGCGCGGGATCAACGCCGTCGGCACGAAATCTTCGACATGCTGGAACGACCAATGCGAATAGGGCGCCGCCAGCCAGTTGTCCAGGGAGATACCGGCCGGGGCGCTCACGCGCGCGCGACGAGCCGAGAGACGATCGGCGCGGCCGGCGTCAGGGGCGTCGAGGTGAACTTAGCCTTCATGCCCTTGACCCAGCGCTGGCAGCGGTCGCTCAGCTGATAGTCGTCGGTCTGCAGGTGCGAGCGGGTGACGAGCACGCCGAGTTGGGCGCCCTCGGACCGGAGGTCGCCGGGCGCCGCGACCCGCATGTAGAAAGCCTCGGAGCCATCGAGCAGCGTGGCCCAGTCGTTTGCGGTGCGCGAGAAGGAAACCCGGCCTTCGTCGTCGAGGCGCCAAACCCCGGTCCGCGGCGTCGCGGTGAAGATCTCGATGTCCGGCGAGGTCTCGGTGATGATCACCTGGCCCCAGACCTCGTCCTCGCCGTAGCCCCGCTCCCAGCGCGCGTTGATCTCGTCGATGTCGAGCTCGTAGTCCACGTCCATGTACTCGAGCAGGTGGAAGAGGAACAGCGGCATGTCGGCGTAGGCCTCGGTGGTCAGGTTCGTCATCGGGCTGGCGCCACTCAGGCGAGGGTTCACCTCGCCGAGGTAGAGCTCGTCGGAGTCGAGGTCGTGCAACAGGTCCACCTCGAAGTAGCCGAGGTATCCCTCGCGGCGCATGACGTCGCCGAGCTTTGTCACCATTTCCCGCGCGGCGTGCGTCTGGGCGGGCGGTAGCACCTCGTGCCAGATGTCATTGCCGCACCAACTGCCGCGGCTCGGCGTCAGCTCCGAATATCCGACGAGGCTCGTCATCGCGGGTCCGACCACGGTGCCGTGGCGGGTCACGGCGCCCTCGAGGCACACCTCCACGT
>NZ_LZJJ01000268.1:0-784 GCF_001667625.1 Mycobacterium sp. E1715 | reverse complement strand
CCGTGGCTATGGGTCGAGAACTGCAGCGCAGGGGACACGACGTTCTCATGGCCGTCCCATGCAATCTCACGGGCTTCGCCGAGGCGGCGGGGCTTCCGGCGGCGGCCTACGGGCCGGATATGCATGACTTCCTGACTGATGACTTCCTCCGTGACTTCTGGACAGACTTCCGCCGCAGCTTTTGGACCATCAAAGAGCCGATCAGGTTGTTGCGTGAGTTGTGGCAGCCGTGCCTCACGCACTGGGCAGAAATGAGCCGCACGCTGGCATCGCTGGCCGCGGGCGCCGATGTCCTGTTCAGCGGACTGGTTTACCAAGAACTCGCCGCAAGCATCGCCGAGGCCTACGACATTCCGTTTGCGACGCTGCATTACTTTCCGATACGGCCCAACGGCCAGCTGTACCCCTTTGCGCCCGCGCCCGTGGTGCGTACCGGGATGACCGTCTACGACTGGTTGTGTTGGCGGATGAGCAAGAACGCGGAGGACGCGCAGCGCCGTGAACTAGGGCTGCCGAAGATCAGGGGCGCGTCGGCGCGGCGCATCGCCGAAAGCGGATCACTCGAGATACAGGCCTACGACGAGGTTTGCTTCCCCGGGCTAGCGGCCGAATGGCGGAAGTGGGACGGTCAGCGGCCCTTCGTCGGTGCACTGACGATGGCGATGTCCACCGAGGCCGACACCGACGTCGCGTCGTGGATCGCCGCGGGAACCCCGCCGATTTGCTTCGGCTTCGGCAGTATGCCGGTGGAATCGCCGGCCGACGCGATCGACATGATCAGCGC
>NZ_LZJJ01000267.1:0-32872 GCF_001667625.1 Mycobacterium sp. E1715 | reverse complement strand
CCTACGCCGGCGGCCTGACGCCCATCCTGTGCCTGACCAAGACCGACCTGGCGCCGCCGGAGCCGTTCGCCGAGCAGTTCGTCGACCTGGACCTCACGGTGGTGGCCGCGGGCCGCGACGACCCGCTACTCGCGGTGGCCGACCTGCTCGGCGGCAAGATCACCGTGCTGCTCGGGCACTCCGGCGTCGGCAAGTCGACGTTGGTGAATCGCCTTGTCCCCGAGGCGGAACGGGCCGTCGGCGAGGTCACCGACATCGGCCGCGGCCGGCACACCTCCACCCAGTCCGTCGCCTTCCCTTTGAGCAAGCCCCTGGCGACCTCCGGCTGGGTGATCGACACCCCGGGCATCCGCTCGTTCGGGCTGGCGCACATCGAGCCCGAGGACGTGCTGATGGCCTTCTCGGATCTCGCCGGGGCGATCGAGGACTGCCCGCGCGGCTGCGGGCACATGGGGCCGCCGGCCGACCCCGAATGCGCCCTGGACGCGTTGTCGGGCCCCGCCGCCCGCCGCGTGGCCGCGGCCCGCCGGCTGCTGGCCGCGCTCAACCCGACTTAGCCAACCGCACGCCGAGCTCGTCCGGCGGCACCAGATGTCCCTCGGTGCAACGCATTTGGACCTCCGCATCGGCGCCACAGCCGAGGTGGGTCAGGCGAAGCCGGTGGCGGCCCGGCAGGTGGCGCCGGCCCCACTCGAACATCGCCCACACCACCGGCATGAAGTCGATGCCGGCCTCCGTGAGCACGTATTCCTCACGCCGGCGCTGCCCCGGCTCGTGGTAGGGCTGCCGCTTCAGCAGCCCCAGCTCGACCAGTTCGGACAGCCTGGCCGAGGTGGCGGCCTTGGTGATGCCCACCCGGCGGGCGAAGTCGTCGAAGCGCGTGGTGCCGTAGTAGGCCTCGCGCATGATGAGCATCGCGGATTTGGTGCCCACCACCGCCATGGTCTTCTCGATCGCGCACTCGCCGACGGCCGACCAGGTATCGCGGTCGGCGAGCGGCCCCTGTAGCAGTGTCATAAATCACCCTTCCGGCTGGGTTGCTTTTAGTGTACCTAGATGTTTACCTGGGTACAGCGGTCTATACCTAGATCGTCGGACTCAAGGAGGAGCCATGAACCGCGACGCCGTCATCGTCGGAGCCGTCCGCACCCCCATCGGCAAGGGCAAGCCCAGCGGTGCGCTGCACGACGTCTTGCCCGCCGACCTGCTGGCGCACAGCCTGCGGGAGCTGGTGGCGCGCACCGGCGTAGACCCGGCGCAGATCGACGACGTCATCGCCGGCGCCGTCGCCCAGGTCGGCGACCAGGCGGTCAACATCGCCCGCAATGCGCTGCTCGGTGCCGGATTCCCCGAGTCGGTTCCCGGGGTCACGATCGACCGGCAGTGCGGCAGCAGCCAGCAGGCCATCAGCTTCGCCGCCCAGGGCGTGCTCTCCGGCGCCTACGACCTCGTCGTCGCCGCCGGCGTGGAGTCGATGGGCCGCGTCCCGATGGGCACCTCGGTGCTGCCTGGCAGCAATCCCTTCGGCGAGGACATGACGCGGCGCTATCCCGACGGGCTGGTGCCGCAGGGCATCAGCGCCGAACTGATCGCGGCGCGGTGGGGCTTCTCGCGCACCCAGCTCGACGAGTTCTCCGCGGGCAGCCACGACAAGGCCGCGCGCGCCACCAAGGATGGGCTCTTCGACAACGAGCTGATCCCGATCGCCGGGCTGTCCGCCGACGAATTCATCCGGCCCGGCACGACGGTCGAGACGCTGGCCGGTTTGCGGCCGGCGTTCTACAACGAGGCGATGAAAGCCCGTTTCCCGCAGATCAATTGGGAGATCACCGCCGGCAACTCCTCGCCACTCTCGGACGGCAGCGCCGCCGTGCTGATCACCACCAGCGACGTCGCCAAGAAGCTCGGCCTGCGCCCGCTGGCGCGCATCCACACCACCACCGTCGTGGGCTCGGATCCGCTGTACATGCTGACCGGGGTCATCCCGGCCACCGAAAAGGTGCTCCACCGTGCGGGATTGACGCTGGCTGACATCGATCTGTTCGAGGTCAACGAGGCCTTCGCGCCCGTCGTGCTCGCCTGGGCGCACGACACCGGCGCCGATCTGGCCAAGACGAATGTCCACGGCGGCGCCATCGCGATCGGCCA
The DNA here is from genome assembly GCF_001667625.1 of Mycobacterium sp. E1715. Taxonomy (NCBI): domain Bacteria; kingdom Bacillati; phylum Actinomycetota; class Actinomycetes; order Mycobacteriales; family Mycobacteriaceae; genus Mycobacterium; species Mycobacterium sp. E1715. The sequence goes on along the minus strand of NZ_LZJJ01000267.1, from coordinate 30,724 downwards.
TCCGCTGGGGGCCAGCGGCGCCCGCATCATGACCACGCTCGTCAACGCTTTGGAGCAGCGCGGCGGCCGGTACGGGCTGCAGACGATGTGCGAGGGCGGCGGCATGGCCAACGCCACCATCATCGAGCGGCTGGGCTGACGACGATGTCCCAGAAGATCTTCGTCGTCGGCGGCACCGGCGCCCAGGGCATGCCGATCATTCGTGCCCTGGTCGCCGACGACAAGTATTCCGTCCGCTTCCTCAGCCGAGACCCCGGCTCCCGGCGAGCCAAGGAGCTGCTCGCCCTCGACAACGTGTCCGTGTTGGAAGGCTCATTCGCCGACGAGGCGAAGCTGCGGGAAGGGTTCCGCGGTTGTGATGCGGCATTCGTCAACATCGACGGATTCAACACCGGCGAGAAGACCGAAATGTATTGGGCCATCCGCAGCTACGAGATAGCGATCGAAGAGGGAATCAAGTTCTTCGTGTATGGCAACCTCGACTACGGGCTCAAGAAAGCGGGCTATGACTCGCGATTCCGCACCGGCCATTACGACGGCAAGGGCCGCGTGGGTGAGTGGATCCTGTTCCAGAATCAGGTGAACGCCGATCGGATGGGCGCGGCGGTCTTCACGTCGGGCCCCTACATCGAGATGGTGATTTCGCCCGGCACACCGATGGCCCCCACCATCGAGGATGGCGTGGTGACCTGGCGGGTTCCGCTCGGCGACGGGGCCGTGCCCCATGTGGCCCTCGAAGACTGCGGCTATTACGTCCGCTGGCTTTTCGACCACCCCGAGCGCGCGAATGGCATGGATCTCGAAGTCGCCGTCGACCAGATTCGCTACGCCGACCTCGCCGCGGCGTTCGAGGCGGTCACCGGGCATCCGGCGCGGTACATCGACACCGACCTGGACACCTACTGGCGCGAGGGCCCACTGAGCGGGGCCGCGGATGCGCCCGCCGGTTACAACGCGGACCCCAAGGACAAGAGCACGATGAACATCCGCGACAACTTCACCGGATTCTGGAACTTGTGGAAATACGAGGTGATCAAGCGCGATTACGGCCTGCTCGACGAGATCCACCCGAATCGGATCAAGACTGCCGAGGAGTGGTTCCGCCGCGAAGAGCAGTTGGGACGAGAACTGGGCAAGGGCGGCTTGTGGGACAGGGTGCAACCGGAGAACCGGACCCCGATCCTCAAGATCGGCGAGGACCGAAGGACAGGAAGATTATGACCGAGACGGTTTTCAACGGCGTGCGGGTGCGCCACGACAGCACCAAGAGCTACGACGAACTGCTCGCCGCGTTGCTCGCGGACATCGGCGAGCGAGCCGTCGCGATCAACGACATCGCGGCAACTAGCGACAACTGGGATTCTTACCGGCAGGCCGTCGAACCACACGTCGGCCCCAGCGGATTCATGTTGTTCGGGTTGTTCGACCACGGCGCGTGGATCCCCAAGGCCGGCATCGACCGCAAGGTGATTCGCGTAATCCTCGGCAACCCGTTGATCGCGATCACGATGCTGCGGCACGACCCGACCGCGGGCCTGTTCGCCCCGGTCGAAGTCTTGATCACCGACGAGCCGGCCGGCAGCAGCCTGACCTACGTCAAGCCGTCATCGCTGATGGTCGTCGAACCCAATCCCGAATTACTGAGCGCCGCGGAGCAACTGGACGCCAAGTTGGCTGCGCTGGCCGAAAAGGTGACGAGCGGCTAACGGCACCGGGTTGGGTCGGCGCACGGCTGACCGGTCCGCCTGGCATAGTCGGGCGACGGAAGCCGTCATCCAAAGGCCCTCGCCTCGCTTACGTTAGGAGTCACCGATGAGCGACGCCGACGCCGCATCTATCCGAGCCGCACGCAGCGACTGGATCGCCGAGCACCTCGAGACGTATCTGACCTCCGGCGGCGCGCGCGGCCACATCATGGACGTGAGCGCGGTCGGGGGCAGGGCGATGACCACCCACTGCCTGATCAGGTGTATGGGCCGCAAGTCGGGGAAGAGCTACGTCAGGCCGTTGATCTACGGCAACGTCGGTGGCGAGATCGTGGTCGTCGCGTCCAAGGGCGGTGCCGACACGCACCCGCAGTGGTACTTGAACGTCTTGCAGAGCAACACGATCGGCGTCCAGATCGCGACTCAAGCGTTCGAGGCCACTTGGCGGGAGCCCGAGGCCGAGGAACGCCACCAGGTGTGGGCGTACATGGCGCACCTGTATCCGCCGTACCTCACCTATCAGCAGTCAACCAGCCGTCAGATCCCGCTGGTGATGTTGACGCCCGTGCGGGCGATCGACGTCTTTTCCGCGGAAGACTCCCGGTAGCCGTTGCCGGGCAACCGAACTCGAGAGCTCAGAGCCAGCCGGTGCGGGCCGCGGCGACAGGCTCGGGCGGCGACGGGGCCAACTCCCCGTCGCGCACGCCGTCGAGCATCCGTTTGACCGCCGCGACGATCTCCGGTGCGGACGCGGCCAGGCCGGCCTTGTCGGCTTCGGGGACCTGGTCGGGATCGACCCCCGCCCGGGCCAGCACGGCGGCCGGGTCGGCGAGCTGATCGGTCAGCCAGGCGACCGGGTCGGCCGACAGCTCGGGGACGAAGTGCCGTCGCCCGGGCTCCCACCCATCGAACTTTGGGTGGTGATGGGCCCGGTCCAGGGTCCCGGGCGGGCTTTCGGTGGAGCCGAACAGATCCACCCGCCACACCGGGCGGTTGAAGCCGATCGGGACGCCGGCGTAGATCGACCCTTGCGGCTCGTCCCGGTCGACAATCCGCAGTTCCAGCCGGACGCCCCGCTCCGGGGTTTCCTGACCTTCCAGCGGGCGCGGGTCGACGAAGAACATGTCGCCGACGACGACACCCATGGTTTCGAATCCGAACGCTGCGAGCATGCCTTGAGCGTAGTCCCGGCGGCTCCGGGTCAGGCGCTGATCTCCTCGGCCACCGGTTTGGGCAACACCTCCAGGTAGTCGGCGAACGCGACCGCCCTTGTGCGGCGCTGATATTCGTGCACCAGCCCGGGCCAGTTGGTGGTGACCCGGCCCGATGCGGCGCGATACCAGGAGTCGCAGGAGGTCCACACGCCGGCGTCGAGCCGGGCCTGGACCTCGGCGTCGTAGGCCTGCTCCGCGGCGCGCCGAACCTCGAACGCGCGGACCACACCCCCGCGGGCGAGCTCTTCGGTGACCTGGCGGATGTAGCGGGCCTGCTGCTCCATCATCAGGATGATCGAGCTGCTGCCCAGGTTGGTGTTCGGGCCATAGATCAGGAACATGTTCGGGAAGCCCGGCACGGCCATGCCCAGATGGGCGCGCGCGCCTTCCGCCCACTCGGACTGCAGGTCCCGACCGTCGCGGCCGGTGATCGTCATCGGGGCCAGGAATTCGGTGGCCTTGAACCCCGTGCCGTAGACGATGACGTCGACCTCGTGCAGCCTGCCGTCGGCGGTGCGCACCCCGGTGGCCGTCACCTCGGTGATCGCGCCGGTCTCGACGTCGACGTTGTCGCTGGCCAGCGCCGGGTACCAGTCATTGCTGAACAGCACGCGCTTGCAGCCGATCGGGTAGTCGGGGGTCAGCTTCGCCCGCAGCACCGGATCCTTGATGTGCCACTTGAGGTTTGCCGATGCGGCGACGCCCACCAGCCGGGCGAGCGGGGCGACCTTGGTCAGCGCGAGGCCGAAGAACTCCGAGATCTCCCAGATCAGGCCTCGCATGGCGGAGGCGAAGCCGGGCGCCTTGGCGAACGCGGCGTGGTGCGCGCCGGTGTAGGCGCGGTCCGGCTTGGGGACGATGTAGGGCGCTGACCGCTGAAACACGATGACGCGCTGCGCGGTCTGGCGGATGCGCGGGACGAACTGGATGGCGGATGCGCCCGTGCCGAGGACGGCGACGCGCTTGCCGGCCAGGTCGACGTCGTGGCGCCACTGCGCCGAATGGAAAGAGGGACCCGCGAACGTATCCAGGCCCGGGATGTTCGGCAGCGCCGGCCGCGACAACTGCCCCACCGCGGGCACCAGCACGTCGGCCTCGTAGATCTCGCCGGACGAGGTCTCGACCCGCCACGTGGCGGTGCCGTCGTCGAAGGCCGCCGACGTGACCTCGACCCCGGTGCGCACCAGCTCGCGAAGGCCGAACCGGTCGGCGGTGTCGTGGATGTAGCCGAGGATGTCCGCCTGCTCGGCATACCGCCGCCCCCAGTCGGTCTTGCGGGCGAAGGAGTACGAGTACAGGTTCGACGGCACGTCGCAGGCGGCACCGGGGTAGGTGTTCTCCCGCCACACACCGCCGATGTCCTCGGCCTTCTCCAGCACCGTCACATCGGCCAGGCCATCCCGGGACAGCTCGTAGGCGGCGGCGAGGCCACCGAAGCCGGCCCCGATGACCAATACGCGAGGACGAGTCGAAGTCATAAGTGAAAAGTAGGCCCGGGGCGCCCGTCACCGGCAACCGATTGCGGTCGGCAAATCCATAATTCCGGCCACGATCAGACGGCGACCAACCGCCCGCGCGGCGCGACCGACCGCTGGTAGCGCGCGGGAGTCGTGCCCGTCCACCGCTTGAACGCGGCGATGAAGCTCGTCGCCTCCGCGTAGCCAAGCCGCAACGCGACGTCGTCCACCGACAGCGCGCCCGTCGCCAACAGCTCCTCGGCGAGGACCCGGTGCACCTCCTCGAGGAGGTCCCGAAAGGTCGTGTTCTCCTCGGCCAGCCGCCGCCGCAGCGTCCGCTCGCTCATCGCCAGCTGCCGGGCGACCGCCCCGATGGTGTGCGGTTCGCCGTCGACCGAGGCCAGCCGCTCACGGACTTGCCGGGCGACACCGGTCCGCGCCCGGCGCCGCTCCAACAGGGCGCGGCACTGCTGCTCGCACATGGCCACGCTGATCTCGCTGGCCTGCGGCAGCGGGTTGTCCAGCAGTTCGGCCGGCCAGCGCGCCACGTTCGCCGGCGCATCGTAATGCGGGGTCACGCCAAATGCCTTGCAGGCCAGGGCATCCGAGGACGGCGCCGGACCGGTGAACTCGATCGAGGTGAACGGGACCGCACGGCCGAGCAGCTCCGCCATGACCTGGGCGATGGCCGCCAGGTCGCGCCGGACGAGGAACTCCGCGACCGGGCCGGTCACGTCGGGCAGGTCGAGCCGCAGCGCCGCCACCGGCCCGTCCACCGTGACGGTCGGCAGGCAGAAGCCGTAGCTGAGTTCGTAGAACCGGGCAGCGAACCGGACGGCGTCGCCCAGTGTCGAACTGGTCAGGCAGGCGAAACCGAAGATGCCCAGCGATCCGACGTGATAGCCGCCGCCGACGCGCGTCCCCAGGTCGGCGGCTTCACCCAGCAGGTTCACCAGGTTCGTGACGACCGCCAGCTCCTGACGCCCGACGATCATCCGGTTGTGGTCGCGCAGGTCGGCCTCCGTCAGGCCGGTCCCGTTGAGCACGTCCGCCATGGCAATGCCATTCGCGCAACCGAATTCGGCCATCAACGCGACGCTGGCCATGCTGCGCGGGAAATCCCAGTGCGACACGTGCGATCCGACGAACACCTGCACGCACCCCAGTATGGCGAACGAGCGCGGGACGGCGGCCACACCGCGTCCGCACGCGCTGCGCTAGGCCGCCAGGTCGTCCGCGCGCCGCGCGTCGCGTTGCGCGCGCTTGCCGCGCCGCCAGCCGCGCACGGTCTCGATGGCGGTCTTCAGCCCGCGCCGGCGGCCGGTCTCCGGGTCGGTGCCCGCGAATTCGGGCCCCAGCTCGTCGAACATCCGCTCGCTGCGGGTTTCCGGCGCGTTGTCGGCGTCGTCGCGCAGGTATTTGTTCGGCAGCGACAGCTTGGCCAGCGTGCGCCACGTCTTGCCGTACTGCACCAGGAACGACCCGGTCGTGTAGGGCAGGTCGTACTTGTCGCAGATTTCGCGCACCCGCACCGCGATCTCCGCATACCGGTTGCTCGGCAGGTCCGGGAACAGGTGGTGCTCGATCTGGTGGGACAGGTTGCCGCTCATGAACCGCAGCGCGGGCCCCGCCTCGAAGTTGGCGCTGCCCAGCATCTGGCGCAGGTACCACTGCCCCTTGGTTTCGCCGATCATGTCGGTCTTGGTGAATTTCTCTGCGCCATCAGGGAAATGGCCGCAGAAGATGACCGCATTGGCCCACACGTTGCGGATGATGTTGGCCACCGCGTTGGCCTTCAGCGTGGATCGGTACGTCGCGCCGGGCGACAGCGCGGTCAGCGCCGGGAACGCGACATAGTCCTTCACCACCTGCCGGCCGGCCTTGGCCAGGAACTCGTCGACCCGCTGCCGGGCGTCGTCGTGCTCCATCCGCTTCTTGACGATCTTGCCGATCTCCACGTGCTGCAGGCCGACGCCCCACTCGAAGAGCAGCGCCAGCATGGTGTTGTAGACCAGGTTGAAGATGTTGAAGCGCTTCCAGCGCTGGTCGCGGGTGACGCGCAGCAGGCCGTAGCCGACATCGTCGTCCATCCCGAGGATGTTCGTGTACTTGTGGTGCACGAAGTTGTGGGTGTAGCGCCAGTGCTTGGACGACCCGCTCATGTCCCACTCCCACGTCGAGGAGTGAATCTCGGGGTCGTTCATCCAGTCCCACTGGCCGTGCATGACGTTGTGGCCGATCTCCATGTTCTCGATGACCTTGGCCACGCCCAGCGTTACGGTGCCGGCCCACCAGGCCGAGCGGCGAGAACTGGCGGCCAGCAGCAGCCGGCCGGATACCTCCAGCGCACGCTGGGCCGCGATGGTGCGGCGGATGTAGCGGGCGTCCCGCTCGCCGCGCGAGTCTTCGATGTCCTGGCGGATGGCGTCCAGCTCAACGGCCAGGTTTTCGATGTCGGCGTCCGTCAAATGGGCGAATACGTCGACGTCGGTGATCGCCATCGTCTTCTTCTCCCTACGGTTTGATTTGTCCGTCCTGAACAGGTCAAGACCTACGCTATCGTAACCTACGAACCCGTAGGTTACCTGTGAGTAGCCTTTAGATGTCGAGCACGCAGTCGCCCGAGGCGGCCGAGACACACGTCTGAATCCGGGTGCCCGGATCGTGTTCCACGCCGGTGCGCAGGTCGCGAACGTGACCTTCCACCAGACCCACCACGCACGACTGACATATACCCATTCGGCAGCCGAACGGCATCTGCACGCCGGCCCCCTCCCCCGCGTCCATCAACGACGTGGCGGCGTCGGCGGCGACGGCGCGGCCGCTCTCCGCGAAGGTGACCGTTCCGCCCGCGCCGGCCGGCGCGGCCTTGGACACCGCGAACCGCTCCAGGTGCAGCCGGTCGCCGATGCCCGCGGCCGACCAGATCTTCTCGGCCTGGGCCAGCATGCCCTCCGGCCCGCAGGCCCAGGTGTGGCGTTCGCGCCAGTCCGGCACCTCGTGGTCGAGCAGGGCGAGGTCGAGCCGGCCCTGCGAGCGGGTCTCCCGCAGCTTCAGTCGGTAGCCCGGGTGCTCGGCCGCCAGCGAGGCCAGCTCGGCGCGAAACATCACGTCGGATTCGGTGGGCGCCGAATGAACGTGCGTGATGTCACCGATCTGGCTGCGCCGCAGCAGGGTTCGCAGCATCGACATCACCGGCGTGATCCCGGATCCGGCGGTGAGGAACAGGATCGACGACGGCGCCGGGTCGGGCAGCACGAAGTTGCCCTGGGGCGCGGCCAGCCGGACGATGGTCCCGCGCGCGACGCCGGCCACCAGGTGGGTCGAGAGGAAACCCTCGGGCATCGCCTTGACGGTGATGGTGACGGTGCGCGCGGAGCCGGATCCGGACGTCGCGGCAGGGCTGGACGTCAGCGAATACGACCGCCAGCGCCAGCGTCCGTCGACCAGCAGGCCGATCCCGATGTACTGACCCGGCTGGTAGTCGAAGTCGAAGCCCCACCCCGGCTTGATCACCAGGGTCGCGGAATCCTCCGTCTCGCGGCGCACCTCGAGGATGCGGCCCCGCAGTTCTCGCGCGGACCACAAGGGGTTCGCCAGGTGCAGGTAGTCGTCGGGCAGCAACGGTGTGGTGATGCGCGCGGCGATCTTGCGCAGCGCGTGCCAGCCGGGATGCCGGTCCGCGCCCGCGACAACGGGTCGCTTGGTCTCGACGACGTTGCCCTTGATAGCGGGGTTACGTCTGCCCAGAGGAAGCTCCTGCTCACTACGCGGCGTCTTGGTTGCGCTCACCATTGTGGTCGATTCCTGGGGCCTCACGAAACCTACGGTAGCGTAACCTACGGTTGCGTAGCCAGGGTGGCACGCCCCGAACGCGTCACATTCGGCGTCAGAGCAGCTCGAGCAGGAACGGCAGCTCCTGGTTTGCGTACCAGGCCAGATCGTGGTCCTGAGCGTCACCGACTACCAGCTCGGCGTCCTCGTCACCCAGGTCGGCGGCGTCGATGACCTCGATGGCCTTCGTCACATCCGGCTCGGCCGCCGCGTTGTCGACGTAGGCGGCGACCACTTCGTCGAGTGCGACGGGCGCGCCGAGCCTCACCACGGCGTCGTCGAGGTCGGGACGGAAGGTGACGTCGCCGACCTCGGCGGCCAGCACCGCGCGCCGCGGCGGCAAGCCCCCCTCCGCTTCCGAGTCGGCCAGCAGGCGTAGCGACGCCAGCGCGGCCTCGCGCAGCGCGACCTCGGCGAGTTCGTCGTCGTCACCCTCGGCGTAGGACTCCCGCAACGTCGGCGTCAGCGCGAACGCGGTGCCGTTGACGGGCATCAACGAGCCGTCGGCGACCAGATGCTGCAACATGGCCAGCGTGGCCGGGATGTAGACCAGCGTCACGTATCCCCCATCAGTGTGGCCGCGTAGTCGTCGACGTACTTGGACAGCTCACGCGGCGGGCGCTGGTAGTTCCCGCTCACCACCGGGGTCTTGGGCAGTTTGACGTGGGGCCGCTCGACGTCGTGGTATTCGATGGTAGCCAGCAGATGCGCCATCATGTTCAGCCGCGCATGCTTCTTGATGTCCGATTCCACGACGTACCAAGGGCTGACGGGGGTGTCGGTGTGCACCATCATTTCGTCCTTGGCGCGTGAATAGTCCTCCCGCCGATACAGCGACTCGGTGTCCATCGGGCTGAGTTTCCATTGCCGCACAGGGTCACTCAGGCGCGCCTTGAACCGGCGCAGCTGCTCGTTAGCGGAGACCGAGAACCAATATTTGCGCAGCAGTATCCCGTCGTCGATCAGCATCTGCTCGAAGATCGGCGTCTGCCGCAAGAACAGCGCATGCTCCTGCGGCGTGCAAAATCCCATGACCTTTTCGACGCCGGCGCGGTTGTACCAGGACCGGTCGAACAGCACGATCTCCCCTTTGGCGGGCAGATGGGCGATGTAGCGCTGGTAGTACCACTGGCCGCGTTCGCGTTCCGTCGGCGAGGGCAACGCCGCGATGCGGGCGACGCGCGGGTTGAGATATTCGGTGATCCGCTTGATGGTGCCGCCCTTGCCCGCCCCGTCGCGGCCTTCGAAGATCACCACGAGGCGCTGGCCGGTGTGCCGTACCCACTCTTGCAGCTTCACGAATTCCGTTTGCAGGCGGAATAATTCGGCGCGGTATACCTCTTCGGAAATCTTGGGCGCTTTCGGCTCCGCCGATTTCGCCGGTTTCGCCTTGGGGCTTTTCGTCGCGGTGCTCACATCAACGAATGATAGAACCGGCCACAGGTTTTCACCTGGACTAATTACCGGGAAGCTTCCAGCAATTCCTCGAGCGATTGGCTCAACAGGCCTGGCAGCAGTTCCACGTCGCTCATCGCTTCGCGGTCGGCGTTGATGCCGAAATACAGCATGCCGTTGTACGACGTCACGCTGATGGCCAGCGCCTGGTTGTGCAGCAACGGCGGCACGGAGTAGGTCTCCAGCAGCTTGGTGCCGGCGACATACATCTGCGACTGGGCCCCGGGCGCGTTGGTGATCAGCAGGTTGAACGTCCGCCGGGAGAAGGTGGGGAAGCTGGTGGCGACGCGGATACCCATGGCGTGCAGCGTGGGCGGCGCGAAGCCCGACAGGGTGACGATGGTCCTGGCGTCCACCAGGCGCGCACCCGTCGGGTTGGATTCGGTGGCGTGCGCGATCTGCGACAGCCGCACCACCGCGTTCGGCTCCCCCACCGGCAGGTCGACCAGGAAGGGCGTCACCTGGCTGATGGCCTGGCCGGGGCCGGTCGCGTCGAGCTGGCCGTCGGCGTAGACCGGCAGCGGCGCCATGGCCCGCACCGTCGCCGTCGGCGACACCGCCACTCCGCGTGACATCAGCCAGTTGCCCAGCGCCCCGGTGATCACCGCGAGCACCACGTCGTTGACGTCGCAGTCATACCGCGCGCGCACCGTGCGGTAGTCCTCGAGGTTGCAGCTCGCCACCGTGAACCGCCGGTGGCGCGAGACCGTGGCGTTGAGCGGGCTGCTCGGCGCGGTGCCGCGCGCCACCGCCCGCGCGAAATCGACGACCCGCCGGCCGGCCGCGAGGAGCTCGCCATGGTTGGTCACCAGGCCGCCGACGGCCGACCCGACGGCCTGCAGCTGGGTGCCCGGCCCCACGAACCAGTCGCCGATGGCGCCGAAAATCAGCCGCGCGTTACCCGGGTCGCGCTCCGGGACCCAGATGTCCTCGGGCAGCGCCGGGGGACGCCTGGTGCGGTCGGCGATGACGTGGTTGATCTCGAGCGCCGCCATGCCGTTGATCAAGGCTTGATGCGACTTCGTGTAGAGGGCGACCCGGTTCTTGGCCAGGCCCTCGACCAGATACATCTCCCACAGCGGCCGCGTCTTGTCCAGCGGCCGGGCGGCCAGGCGGGCGATCAGCTCGTGCAGCTGTTCGTCGCTGCCCGGCGACGGCAACGCGGAGCGCCGCACGTGATAGGTGATGTCGAAGTCGGCGTCGTCGACCCACACCGGGCGGGCCGAACCGACCCGGACCTCCCGGACCTTCTGCCGGTAGCGCGGGATCTGCGGCAGCCGTTGTTCGACGGTGGCCAGCAGCGTCTCATAGCTCAATCCCGCGCGCGGCTTGCGCAGGATCGACAGCGATCCGACGTACATCGGGGTGGCCGTGTTTTCCAGCCGAAAAAACGACGCGTCCGATGGGGACAGCCGGGTCACCATAAGGGCGCAGTCCTCCTCGTCGAATCATCGCCCTGTTACTTAAGGAGATGCCCCGCCCACGGTAATCGTCTCGACGGGTCCCGGCCGAGCGCGGGTACGCGCGGGCCGCGGTTGTGCCATGATGACCACTGCCTGCCCCTCTCCAGCGGGCTCACGGTTCGACCGAAGAGTTGGAGAGTGCGTGGTGAACAGCAGTCCTGTCGCGGGTCCGTCCGACGCCTTCGCCGTCCTGCCCGTCGTCGACTACGAGCCTCCCCCGCAAGACGTCCCGCCGAGCGTTCCGGCGTGCCGGCCATCGGCGCGGGCACCGCTGCGCCGCCGCGGCCCCCGCCCCTACCCGCCCGGGCGGCAACCCGCGGAGCCGGTCCGCGCGGCCACGTCGCCGCAGATGCGCCAGGCGGCGGCGTTCGCCGACGCTGCGCTGCGCCGGGTGCTGGAGGTCATCGACCGCCGCCGACCGGCCGCGCAACTGCGCCCCTTGCTGACGCCCAGCCTGGTGGATTCCGTTGTCGCGGTGAGTCAGTCGGCCACCGGGCGCGCGGGCGCCGCGGTGTTGCGCCGGGTGCGGCTGCAGCCGGCCGGTCATCGGGACCCGGATGCCGCCGCCGAGGTGTCCGGCTCCTACAGCCGGGGGAACCGGGTCCACGCCATCGCCTGCCGTGTCGAGCGGATGCCCGCCGACGCCGGCGCCCGGTGGCTGGTGGTGGCCCTCCACATCGGTTGACCGCCGGTGATCAAGGCCCGGCCGCGGGCGTCAGCGGGCCGCCGGCGTGTAGCGGGTGAGCACTGGACCCAGAATCGCCATGACGAACACGTACGACGTCGCCAGCGCGGCGACCGCGGGGATCGACGTGCCGGCCAAGCCGATGATGATCAGCGAGAATTCGCCGCGGGCGACGAGCGCCGTGCCCGCCCGCAGCTGCCCGCGCCGCGCCACCCCGTCGCGCCGGGCGGCGAAGATCCCGGTGGCCACCTTGGTCGCCGCCGTCACCGCGGCCAGTATCAGCGCCGCCGGAAGCATCGGGATCAGCGCGTGCGGGTCGACCGAAAAGCCGATCGCCAGGAAGAAGATCGCGGCGAACAGGTCCCGCAGGGGGCCCAGCACCTGACGGGCGCGTTCCGCCGTCTCGCCGGTCAGCGTCAGCCCCACCAGGAACGCGCCCACGGCGGCGGATGCGTGCAGGGACTCGGCCAACGCCGCCACGATCAGGGTGATGCCGAGCACGCGGAGCAGCAGCTGTTCGGAGTCGGGGTGTTCGACCAGCCGTCCCACGTGGTGGCCCCAGCGGTAGGACGCGGCGAACGCCGCCAGCAGCGCGGCCACCGCCACCACCATGCCGCCGACCGCGTGCAGCCACCCGCCGCCCGCGGCGAGCACGGCGAACAGCGGCAGGTAGGCCGCCATCGCGAAGTCCTCGAGCACCAGCACGGACAGCACCGCCGGCGTCTCCCGGTTACCGAGGCGGTGCAGGTCCTCCAGCAGGCGCGCGATCACACCGGACGAGGAGATGTAGGTGACGCCGGCCAGGCACAGGATCGCGACGCCGTCCAGTCCGAGCAGCCAGCCCGCGACCGCGCCGGGCGCCGCGTTGAGCACGATGTCGACGCCCGCCGACGGCAGGTGGTGGCGCAGGCTGGTGGCGAACTCGGCTGCGGAGAACTCCAGGCCCAGGGTCAGCAGCAGCAGCACGACGCCGATGGGCGCGCTCGTCGTGATGAACTGGCCGCCCGCGTCCAACGGCAGGATGCCGCCCTTACCGAGGGACAGGCCCGCGAGCAGGTAGACCGGTATCGGCGACAAAGCGAATCGTCGTGCCGCGGCGCCCAATACGGCCAGCGTGGCCAGGAGGGCGCCGAGCTGTAGCAGCAGCGCCCACGAAATTTGCACCGGCTCAGCCTTTGTCGATTATCTGCTCGACGCCGGCGATGCCGTCCTGGGTTCCGATGACGATCAAAACGTCTCGGGCATGGAGCATTTCGGCCGGCCCGGGCGATGCGAGCACTTCGTCGTTGCGCACGATCGCGACGATGGAGGCGCCGGTGCGGGTGCGGGCGTGGGTGTCGCCCAAGGGGTGGTCGACGAACGGGCTGCCGGCCAGGATGTGAACCTGCCCGGTCTCGAGCCCGGGTATTTCCCGGGCCAGTTCGGTGAACCGCTCGGCGATCCGGGGCGCCCCGAGGATCGCGGCCACCACCTCGGCCTCTTCCTCGCTGAGGTGCAGGAGCGGGCGGGCCTCGTCGGGATCCTCCCGGGCGTAGACGACGACCTCGAAATCGCCGCCTCGCCGGGCGATGATGCCGATGCGGTCGCCCTTGTGATCGGTGAACTCGTAGCGAAGACCGACGCCCGGCAGCAGCACCTCCTTGACATCCATACCGTCAATCCTGACAGGTGGGACGGGGGCGCGGGCGCCGGATCGCCGACCTCCTACGGAACTGCTAGAGACTCAGCCCTGCCGCGCCATCCCCGCAGCTCGGCGTCGCGGAATAGGCACAAGCATCGACACCTCGCGGCGGTAATCGAGGTATTGGTGGCCCAGCGACGCGACCAGGTCCCGCTCCTCCAGCTGGGTGGCGACCAGGATGTAGAGCGTCATGCCGACCGAGAACAACAGATGCCCGGCCGTCATGACGGGCGCGGCCCAGAACGCGATGCCCATCCCGAGCATCAGGGGGTGCCGCACCACGCGGTAGAGGAGCCGGACGCGGAATTCGACGCTGGTGTAAGGCTGTTGGCGCGACGCCAGATACACCTGCCGGAGCCCGAACAGGTCGAAGTGGTTGATCAGGAACGTCGCCAGCAGCGCGATCGCCCAGCCGAGCCAGAACAGCGCCCACAGCAGCGCGCGGGCCGCCGGCATCCGCACCTCCCAGACGACCGTCGGCATCGTCCGCCATTGCCAGTACATCAGGGCGAGCACGACGCTCGAGAACACCACGTAGGTGCTGCGCTCGATCGACGACGGCACGAAGCGTGCCCACCACCGCTTGAACGCGGGCCGGGCCATCACGCTGTGCTGCACCCCGAAGAGGGTGACCAGGACCGCGTTGATCGGGATGGCCTGGGCGATGGGCGCGGCGAGCCCATGATCGACGCTTCGGGGCACCGCGAAATTGCCCACGAAACCGATGAGATACAGGAAGGCCGCGAGGAAGAGCAGGTACGCCGCGGCGCCGTAACCAAGCGTCAGATATCGCTTCATGGGCTAAGTGTCCGCCGCGTGCGAGCGCTCGACCATAGGTCGTTTGCCTCATCTTCCCCGGGCGGGGCACTAGGTATTTTTGACCAGTCCGTTGCGCAGCGCGTACATGCTGGCGCCGATGCGGTTCGAAACGCCGATCTTGGCGTAGGTGCGCTCGACGTGGTTGCGGGCGGTCTTCTCGCTGATCACCAGCGACGCCGCGATGTCCTTGTTGGAGGCGCCGCGCGCGACCAGGCACAGCACTTCGATCTCCCTGGGGGTCAACCCGTCCGGCCGCATTTTGGGCCGCTGCGCGGGTTGACCGGCCGCGTGCAGCACCGCTTCGACGGCGACCGATTCCAGTTCACCGGCCTGCGCCCGGCCGCGCAGCCGCCTGGCCGCCGCGTCCGGCGACATCTGCTCGCGATACGGCCTGGGCTCGCCGGCGGACTGATAGCCGACCGCGGCGGCCAGGATCCGGTCCGGCAGACCGAGCGCGGAGCCGGCGAGCCCACGCGGATACCCCGAACCGTCCAGGCATTCATGGTGATTGCCCGCGACCTCCGCGAGCTGCCGCAGGCCGGGCACCTGGTTGAGGATGCGGACCGTCAGATACGGGTGCAGCCGCACGCGTTCGAATTCCGAGGCCGTCAGCGGCCCCTCCCGGGACCAGATCTGGTTCGACACCCCGATGCGGCCCAGGTCGTGGACGTGACCCGCGCGTCGCGTCAGGGCCACCGCGTCGGCGTCGACGCCCGCGGCCCGCGCGGCGTCCCCGCCGAGCCGGGCGACCGCGCGCGAATGCCCAAGGGTGAACGGGCATTTCAGGTCGACGAAGTCGCCGAGGGCGACGAGCAGGGCGTCCAGCGACCGGTCGTCGAGCCGCTGATCCCGATCGGGCGCGGCGGCCAGTGCCGCGGCCCAGGAGTCGCCGGCCTGCGGGCCGGCCAGGATCTGCTCGCCGTGACGCAGGAAGGCGTCGGCGACCTGGGGGTCGAATTGCCCGCCGCGCCGATCACGCACCATGGCCTCGGCCCCCGCGACGCCGTAGGTGCGATGGTGCACCTCGACCATGTCGGCCAGCTGAGCGATGCGCATCTGGATCGGGATCTCGTCGCCCCGGGCGCCTGCGGGCAACCCGCCGCCGTCGTAGCGCTCGAAGGCGAACGCCACGGCCGCCTGCACGTCGGGCCCCAGCCCCATTCGGTCGGCCAGGACGGCCGCCGAGGTGCAATGCGAGTGGATCAGGCGGGAGATGTGGCCGCGCGCGTTGGCGAAAAGCGTTGCCATGACGCTCAATCGGTGCGTCAGCGGCTGGCCGCGCCCCACGTTGCCGGCCAGGAACCGCAGGTAGGGCAGCCCGGACCAGTCGACGAGATACGAGTCGTGGCGCACGGCGATGTCGTCGCCGAACCACCGCGCGTATTCGTGGGAGTCGGCGTGACAGCCGATCCACATGATCAGGGTCGTGTAATAGGTGCAATCCCGTTCGTCGGTGTCGAGCCCGAGCCGGTCGGCAAGCCTGGTCGCGATCAGCGCCGCCCGGAGCATGTGCTCGGCGGGCTGGCCCAAACCCAGGTCGATCGCCACCGACAGCGCGGCCAGCAGCTCCGCCCGGGTCGGCAGTTCGGGCTCCGACATGGGCCTCATTGTGCCCAGCTCATCGGTCCGCGGTCAGCCGATTGGCACAGTGCGTCCGACGGCGTGATGGCGGCCGGCGTCGAAGGTTTCGAAATGGCCCGAACCCACCACGAACAGGCCGCGCTGCGGCGGCCGGAAACCGGCCAGCCGCGGTTGGTGCGGCAGCGGCCCGACCAGCCCGAGGTCCACCCCGCGCCATGCCGCGCGCGAACCCGCCACCGCCCACACTTGCGCCGGGGCGATCATGAACCGCTGCCCGTTGGGCGCGGTGCCGGACAGGCGGACCCGGCCGGCCCGCAGCGTCGGGCCCGCGGCCCGGCCGAGGGCGGCCAGCAGCGCGCGGTTGGTCCACGCCCGCGCCGGCAACCGCCCGCCGACCGTGCTCATCAGTCGGGTGGACGCGGTGGTGCCGATATCGATGTGCCAGGCCAGCAATCCCGGGATCTCGACGAACAGCGACCACGGGGTGACCCAGGCGACGTCGATGTCGCACTGCACCGCATCGTTGGGCGTCGCCGAGCTGAAGAACCGGGCGCAGCTCTGCGGGCCCGGTGTCGTCGCGTAGAAGGTCCACGCCCCGTCGGGGTCGCGGTGCCACACCGACCGGTAGCCGGGCGAAAACGACGTGGCCGGAAATACCCGCAACGCCAGATAGTGTCCGCTGGCGAACGGAAGGCCCATCACGCCGAAGCCGACGAACCGTTCGTCGTCTCCGGACGGCAGGCGGGGGTTCTGCAGGACGGCCGTGGCGGCCGCCAAAGGCGATGTGATCATGCGGGAATCGTGCGCGCGGGGGTGCCGTCGACGCATGGGGCGACTGCCTCAAATCCCCGGGCCGTGGCGAGCGTGAAGCGAGCCGCACCTTCGGCGCCGAGCGTGAAGCTAGCCGCACACTCGGCGAGAAAGGCGCGCGCTAGCGGCGCTTGACCGACTTCGGCGGCTTGGCGCCGCGGCCTTGCTGCCTGGCGGCCGCGCGGCGCTCGCGCCGGGAACCGCCGCCCGCCACGCCCGCCGGCGTCCGCTGACCGTCGCCGCCGTTGCGTTGCACCTGCGCCGAGCCGTCCTCCGACGGGCCGGAGTAGGTCATCGCCGGCGCCTCGTTGTCAATCCCCTTGGCGCGTAACTGGGTTGGCGGCTCTTCCCGCGGGGGCGGGGCGGCCTCGCCCTGGTCCGCCGCGGTTCCCAGATCCTTGAGCCCCTCCGGCGTTTCCACCGGCGCGACCTGTGGGGTGGGCACCGCCTCGACCGTGACGTTGAACAGAAATCCGACCGACTCCTCTTTCATGCCGTCGAGCATCGCCATGAACATGTCGTAGCCCTCGCGCTGGTACTCCACCAGCGGGTCGCGCTGCGCCATCGCACGCAGCCCGATGCCTTCCTTGAGGTAGTCCATCTCGTAGAGGTGCTCGCGCCACTTGCGGTCGATGACGTTGAGCAACACGTTGCGTTCCAGCTGGCGCATCGCGCCCTCGCCGGCGATCTCTTCCAGCTCGGCTTCCCTTGCGGCATAAGCCCGTTCGGCGTCCTTGAGCAGCTCGTCGAGCAGCTCCTCGCGGGTGAGGTCGTCGCGGTCGGAGTCGGCGTCCACGCGCATCAACGTCTCGTGGTCGATGCCGACCGGGTACAGGGTCTTGAGCGCGGTCCACAACGCCTCGAGGTCCCAGTCCTCGGCGTAGCCGTCGGCGGTCGCACCGTTGACGTAGGCGGTGACCACGTCGCGGACCATGTCCAGCGCCTGCTCCTTGAGGTTCTCGCCCTCCAGGATGCGGCGGCGCTCGGCGTAGATCACCTTGCGCTGCTGGTTCATCACCTCGTCGTACTTGAGGACGTTCTTGCGGACCTCGAAGTTCTGCTGCTCGACCTGTGTCTGGGCACTCTTGATCGCGCGGGTGACCATCTTGGCTTCGATGGGCACGTCGTCGGGCAGGTTGAGCCGGTTGAGCATCGCCTCCAGCGCGGCGCCGTTGAACCGGCGCATGAGCTCGTCGCCCAGTGACAGATAGAAGCGGGACTCGCCCGGGTCGCCCTGGCGGCCGGAGCGGCCGCGCAGCTGGTTGTCGATGCGCCGCGACTCGTGCCGCTCGGTGCCCAGCACGTACAGGCCGCCGGCCTCGACCACCTCGGCGGCCTCCTTGCCGGCCTCCTCCTTGACCTTGGGCAGCTCCTCGTGCCAGGCCGCCTCGTACTCCTCGGGCGTCTCCACCGGGTCGAGGCCGCGCTCGCGCAGCCGCTGGTCGGTGAGGAAGTCGACGTTGCCGCCCAGCACGATGTCGGTACCGCGGCCGGCCATGTTGGTCGCCACCGTGACCCCGCCGCGGCGGCCCGCCACGGCGACGATGCCCGCCTCCTGCTCGTGGTACTTGGCGTTGAGCACGTTGTGCGGGACGCGGCGCTTCTGGAACTGGCGCGACAGGTACTCGGAGCGCTCGACGCTGGTGGTACCGATCAGGACGGGCTGGCCCTTCTCGTAACGCTCGACGACGTCGTCGACCACCGCGATGTACTTGGCCTCCTCGGTCTTGTAGATGAGGTCGGACTGGTCGGTGCGGACCATCGGCTTGTTGGTCGGGATGGGCACCACGCCCAGCTTGTAGATCTCGTGCAGCTCGGCCGCCTCGGTCTGGGCGGTACCGGTCATGCCGGCGAGCTTGTCGTAGAGCCGGAAGTAGTTCTGCAGCGTGATGGTGGCCAGCGTCTGGTTCTCGGCCTTGATCTCGACGTGCTCCTTGGCCTCGATGGCCTGGTGCATGCCCTCGTTGTAGCGGCGGCCGTAGAGCACGCGGCCGGTGAACTCGTCGACGATCAGCACCTCGCCGTCGCGGACGATGTAGTCCTTGTCGCGGTTGAACAGCTCCTTGGCCTTCAGCGCGTTGTTGAGGTAGCTGACCAGCGGCGAGTTGGCGGCCTCGTAGAGGTTGTCGATGCCGAGCTGGTCTTCGACGAACTCCACACCCAGTTCGTGCACGCCGACGGTGCGCTTGCGCAGGTCGACCTCGTAGTGGACGTCCTTTTCCATCAGCGGCGCCAGCCGGGCGAACTCGAGGTACCAGTTGGAGGCGCCGTCGGCGGGGCCGGAGATGATCAGCGGGGTGCGGGCCTCGTCGATCAGGATGGAGTCGACCTCGTCGACGATGGCGAAGTTGTGCCCGCGCTGCACCAGGTCGTCGAGCGAATGCGCCATGTTGTCGCGCAGGTAGTCGAAGCCGAATTCGTTGTTGGTGCCGTAGGTGATGTCGGCGGCATACGCCACCCGGCGCTCGTCGGGGGTCATCTGGGCGAGGATCACGCCGACCTCGAGACCGAGGAAGCGGTGCACGCGGCCCATCCACTCGCTGTCGCGTTTGGCCAGGTAGTCGTTGACGGTGACGACGTGCACGCCCTTGCCGCCGATGCCGTTGAGGTAGGCCGGCAACACCGAGGTCAGGGTCTTGCCCTCACCGGTCTTCATCTCCGCCACGTTGCCGAAGTGCAGCGCCGCCGCGCCCATCACCTGCACGTCGAACGGGCGCTGGTCGAGCACCCGCCAGGCCGCCTCGCGGGCCACCGCGAAGGCCTCGGGCAGCAGGTCGTCGAGGCTTTCGCCGTCGGCATGCCGCTTCTTGAACTCGTCGGTCTTGGCCCGCAGCTCCGCGTCGGTCAGCTTTTCGACCTCGTCGGACAGGGTGTTGACGTAGTCAGCCACCCGCTTGAGACGCTTGAGCATGCGACCTTCGCCAAGGCGCAGCAACTTCGACAGCACAGCTATGTCCCCTGTTGGTTAGGAGTCTCTTCTCTTAAGGCGACTCCCATCGTAGGTGACGACGCCGTGATGGCCGTCGTACCTCAGGAGAGCCTGATCAGCCCGTAGTCGTAGGCGTGCCGCCGGTAGACCACGCAGGGCCGCTCGGTCTGCTTGTCGTGGAAGAGGAAGAAGTCGTGCCCGACGAGCTCCATCTCGTAGAGCGCGTCGTCGACCGTCATCGGCGTAGCCGGGTGTTCCTTGGTCCGCACGATCCGACCGGGCTCGTGGCCGGCCTCGGCGCCGTCATGCCCGGCCGGCGGTTCGGGCGCACGTTCCTGCGCCGGCGGCGGCACGACCGCGGTGGCGGCGGCCAGCGACACCGGCGTCTTGTCGCCGTAGTGGACCTTGCGGCGATCCTTGGCGCGGCGCAGCCGGTTCTCCAGCTTGTCGACCGCGGACTCGAATGCCGCGTAGAAGCTGTCGGCGCAGGCCTCCGCCCGGCTTACCGGCCCGCGGCCGCGGGCGGTGATCTCGACGCGTTGACACGATTTGCGCTGTCGCCGGTTGGGCGCGTGCTTGAGCTCGACATCGAAGAGATAGATGGAGCGATCGAACCGCTCGAGGCGGGCGAGTTTCTGGGAGACGTACACCCGATAGTGGTCGGGGATTTCTACGTTGCGGCCCTTGAAGACGACTTCGGCGTTGGTCATCGGTTGAACTTGGCCGTCGGTTTGCGTCGGCGGTTGGTCGAGAATTTGACCGGAATCCACGGATAGCCTTGACATACGTGACAACTCGTTTCTCTTTCACGTCGCACGCGCCCTGCGTGCCCGGCTTGCTGACGACGCGCCGACGAGGTGGGGAGAGCGGGTCTTTTCACCTGAATCACCGCTGCAGGCTGCTCGCCGATGCAAGGTGTCGAATACTCACCCCTTCCCGCGAGTGGGGTCTCAACCTGGGAATGTCGCGACCAGTGAGTCAGACCAGTGAGTCGATTAACGTTGTTCTCGACGTTAGCTCTTGTTCGCCTCGCCATGCCACTGATTTCGCGGAGCTGTTGCGAGTTCTTCACATACTCTTGGCGACCGCACAGCCTCACGCGGCCGCGACCGTCAGCACTGCGGTGACCCGGACCCCCGCCGCCCGCAGTACCCGCACCGACTCCCGTGCCGTGGCCCCGGTGGTGACGATGTCGTCGACGATCAAGACCTCGGTGGGCGGCGCCGCGCGCCGCAGCCGCACCCGGCCCGCGACGTTGCGCTCGCGGGCCGCGGTGCCCAGGCCCACCGAGTCGCGCACCAGCGCCCTCATCCGCAGCGCCGGGGCGACGGCGATCGCGGGATGGCCGGCCACCGCCGCGCGCGCGAGCCGGGTGACCGGGTCGCCGCCGCGTCGGCGCGCCGCCGAACGGCGCGTCGGGGCCGGCACGACGGTCAGCGGGAGCTCGACGATGCCCCAGGACAGCAGCCGGTGCACACCGGCGGCCAGCGCCCCCGCCAACGGCCCGACGAGATCCGTGCGGCCGTGCTCCTTGAGCGCCAAGATCGCCTGGCGGCGGGCGCCCGCGTAGCGGCCGAGCGCGAACACCGGCACCTGCGGATCGACGCGCGGGGTCACCACATGGGGTTGGTCGGCGGCCACCGATAGCTCCCGTGTGCAGGCGGCGCACCAACGGGTCGACGGCGCCCCGCAGCCGCCGCACTGCAGCGGCAGGATGAGATCCAGCACGGGGTCAGTGTCGCCGGCGGGACCGACAACCGGGGTGATGGTGGCGACCCGCCACGCCCGGCTCCGCCGCGCTCGCGATCGCCACTAGCCAGGCAGGACCGGCGCCGCCCCGAACACCATCAGGCCCGGCACCTCCGACCACCCCTGCTGGCTTTCGGCGGCGGCCGCCGAATACTGCAGCACCCCTTGGGGAGCCCCGACGTAGACCGTCGACGGGTTGGCGGCGACCGTCAGCACCGGCATCTGCAGACCCCGGGACGGCGCGTCGGAGTTCACCCCGTCGAGGTTGACGTACGACACCGGATGGCTGGCGTCCGTGCGGGTCACCACGATGTCGTCACCGGTGCGCCAGGACAGCGACACCACCGAGTTGCCCAGCCCGAAGCCGAGCCGCCGCGGGTAGGCCAGGGCGTACTGGCCGGCCTGGGTCTGCTCGACGCTGGCCAGGATCACCTGGCCACCGATCACCATCGCGGCGCGCGTGCTGTCGCGGGACAGCTGCAGGTCGGTGATCGGACCCGGGAAGCGGGTGGACACGGCGACGGAATCGACGGGAATGCGGGCGGGCTGCCCCGACGCCGGTTCTTGGATCGCGCGCAAAACGTTGTTGCCGTCCACCACCACCCACACGGCATCGTCCAGCGACCAGCTGGGCCGCGTCAGGCCGTGCCCGTCGGCGGACTGGACCGCCTCGCCGCCCAGGTCGCCGATCCACAGCGAGGCCGCCTCATCGGGCGCGCCGCGGTGCAGGGTGACGACGGACGCGACCTGTCGCCCGCTGCGCGACAGCGCGGCGCCGGTCTGGTCGCCCATCCGCCCGAAGGCCCCGGGCACGTTGGCGAAGTGCTGGCCGTCCAGGGAGACCAGCGACCCGTTCACCAGCGCATGTAGCCCGGCGCCCGCGCCGTCGGCGACGCCCGGGTCGGTGGCGGCGACGTCGGACGTCGTCCAGCCCTCCGCGAACCGGTCGTCGAGCGGGGCGCCGTCGGCGTTGATCACGTACGGGCCCCTGATGTCGGCCCGCGCCAGCGTCCAAATGATCTGCGCGGCAAGCAAAGCCCTGCTGTGCGGGTCGGTGGTGGACAGCTTCTCCAGGTCGATGCGCGCGCCCCCGTAACCGCGCCCGATCCCGTTCTTGCCGCCGTCGGCCCGGGTCACCGGCCCGCGCAGCCGCAGCGGCGGGGCGAGCAGGTTGCGCACCGTGTGCGCCATCTCGGGGCGCGGCCCGCCGATCAGCTTGGAGACCAGCTCGGTCGCCAATTGGTCGTGGTCGGCCACCGCCACGTAGCGCGGATCGGGCACCACCGTCTTGCCGGTCGGGTCGGCGAAGTAGAGCGTGTTGCGCTTGTACGTCGACTGGAACTGCTGCCAGTCCAGGAACACCCCGTTGGGCAGGCGGTCGATCCGCCACCCGCCCGAGGTCTTGACCAACTCGATCGGGCCGGGGTCGGGCAGCACCCCCTCGGCGGTCTCGAACACCCCCATGTCCGACAGCGACCCCAGGATGTCGGCCCGCATGTTCGCCGAAACCCGTTCGGCGGCACGGGTTTCCACGAACACCACGTGGTCGATCAGCAGGGCGCTACCGGCGTCGTCCCAGGCGTTGGACGCCGACTGGGTGAGGAACTGGCGGGCCGCCAGGTGTCGGTTCGCGGGATCGGCTGTGGCCTTGAGGAATTCGCGCAGCAGGACGTCGGGGTCCATGCCGGGGGTCGGCTTGGGCAGGTTCGACGGCGCGGGTCGCTCGACCGTGCCGATGGCCTGCGGCGCCGACGAGCTGGGCACGCCCGCGCAACCGGCCAGCAGCAAGGCCAGCATCAGCAGGCCCAGCAGCCGGCGCATCATCCGCTCCTCTCCGCGTGTTCGCGTTGCCGCGAACGGTCTTTGGGTTGCGGGCCGGTGTTGGCGGTCGGCGGGATGGGTTTCATGGGCAGCGGGCTGGTGGTGACCTTGTGCCCGCGGACCAGCGGCAGCGTGAGCCGGAAGCACGAGCCCTCGCCGGGCTCGCCCCACGCCTCCAGCCGGCCCTGGTGAAGGCGGGCGTCCTCGACGCTGATCGCCAGGCCCAGGCCGGTGCCGCCCGACCGGCGCACCCGCGAAGGGTCGGCCCGCCAGAACCGGCTGAACACCAGCTTCTCCTCGCCCGGCCGCAGCCCCACCCCGTAGTCGCGGACGGTGACCGCGACGGTGTCCTCGTCGGCGCCCATCCGGATCTGCACCGGCTTGTGTTCGGCGTGGTCGATGGCGTTGGCGATCAGGTTGCGCAGGATCCGCTCCACCCGCCGGGTGTCCACCTCGGCGATCACCTCCTCGTCGGGCAGGTCGACGAGCAGCTCGATGCCGGCGTCCTCGGCCAGGTGGCCCACATTGCCGAGCGCGCTTTGCACGGTGCTTCGCAAATCCACCGCCTCGACGGACAATTCGGCCACGCCCGCGTCGTGGCGGGAGATCTCCAGCAGGTCGTTGAGCAGCGACTCGAACCGGTCGAGTTCGTTGACCATCAGCTCGGTGGAGCGCGCCAGGGTGGGGTCGAGGTCGGCGCTGTGGTCATAGATGAGGTCGGCGGCCATCCGGACCGTGGTCAGCGGCGTGCGGAGTTCGTGGCTGACGTCTGAGGTGAACCGGCGCTGCAGGTTGCCGAACTCCTCGAGCTGGGTGATCTGGCGGGACAGGCTCTCCGCCATGTCGTTGAACGACACCGCGAGTCGGGCCATGTCGTCCTCGCCGCGCACCGGCATCCGTTCGGACAGGTGCCCCTCGGCGAACCGTTCGGCGATCCGCGACGCCGACCGCACCGGCACCACCACCTGGCGGGACACCAGCAGGGCGATCCCGGCGAGCAGCACCAGCAGCACGGCGCCGCCGGTGATCATCGTGCCGCGGACCAGCGTGATGGTGGCCTGCTCGTTCTTCAGCGGGAAGATCAGGTACAGCTCCAGGTTGGCCACCTGCGACGAGGCGGGGGTGCCCATGATCAGCGCCGGCCCGGAGAAGCCGTCGGTGTGTACGGTCGCGTACTGGTAGGACGCCTGCCCGGCCTTGACGAAGCCGCGCAGCGAATTGGGCACCTGGTCTACGGGTCCGGCCGTGGACGCCGCGCGCGGCCCATCGCCCGGCACGATCAGCACCGCGTCGAACGCGCCGGCCAACCCGGCGCCCGACGCGGGGTCGGTCTTGGACGTCAGCGTGTTGCGGGCCAGTTGCAGGCTGCTGTCCAGGGAGCGGGTTTCCTCGCCGCTGACGATCCCGCCGACGGTGGTGCGCGCCCGCTCGATCTGTTCGATGCCCGCCTTGACCTTGACGTCGAGCACCCGATTGGTGACCTGAGAAGTCAGCACGAAGCCGAGCGCGAGAATTACCGCCAGTGACATTCCGAGCGTCAGCGCGACGACGCGCAGCTGCAACGACCGGCGCCACGCGACGGCAACGGCGCGACTCACCGCACCCATGCCGCGGGTCATGGGACCCGAACGCCCCCAGCGGCTCCTAGTCCGTCGCGGCGAGCGCCAAATCAAGGACGCTCCCGGATCACGGAGGTCCGGCCTTGTATCCCACTCCTCGAACGGTCAGCACCACGGTCGGGTTCTCCGGGTCCTTCTCAACCTTGGCCCGCAGACGCTGGACATGCACGTTCACCAGGCGGGTGTCCGCCGGGTGCCGGTAGCCCCACACCTGTTCGAGCAGCACATCACGAGTAAACACCTGCCGCGGTTTGCGCGCCAACGCGACCAGCAGGTCGAACTCGAGCGGCGTCAGGGAGATCTGCTCGCCGTTGCGCGTCACCTTGTGGGCCGGCACGTCGATCTCCACGTCGGCGATGGACAGCATCTCGGCCGGCTCGTCGTCGTTGCGCCGCAGCCGCGCCCGCACCCGGGCCACCAGCTCCTTGGGCTTGAACGGCTTCATGATGTAGTCGTCGGCGCCCGACTCGAGGCCGAGGACCACGTCCACGGTGTCGGTCTTGGCCGTGAGCATCACGATCGGGACGCCCGAATCGGCGCGCAGCACGCGACAGACGTCGATGCCATTCATGCCCGGCAGCATCAGGTCCAACAACACCAGATCGGGGCGCAGTTCGCGCACCGCAGTCAGGGCCTGGGTGCCGTCACCGATGACCGCGGTGTCGAAACCCTCCCCACGCAGCACGATGGTGAGCATCTCGGCGAGCGAAGCGTCGTCATCGACGACGAGAATCCTTTGCCTCATGGAGTCCATGGTGTCACCAGATCGGGACAAAACTCGGACACCACACGGGTGTTTCTTCCCCGATAAGGGCGAATCGAGACCAAATTGTGCTAACCGGCGTCCAAAGAGACGGCCAACCGGCCAGGATCGACGTCCGCGTCGACCACCAGCCACCGGCCGCCCCAGTCCGCTTCGGCGAGTCCGGCGTAGACGGCGCCGGTGCGCTGCTGGAGGCCGTCGTCGCGTTCGTAGCTGTCCCGGGCCCGCCCCGGCTCGTGCTCGGCCCGGTGCCGGGCGCGCCGCGCGGCGAGCTCGACCGGCACTCCGAGCAGCAACTGCCAGTCGGGCGACGGCAGGCCCAGCCGCTCATATTCCAGCCGCCGCACCCACTCGACCGCCGGCCCGCCCGCGTCCTGGTGCAGGCGCGCGGCGCTGTAGGCCGCGTTCGAGGCGACGTAGCGATCCAGGATCACGACGTCGTGGTCGCGGCGCAGCGCCTCGATCTCGTCGACGGCGCCCGCCCGGTCGAGCGCGAACAGCATCGCCATCCCGTAGACCGACGACGACAGGTCCCCGTGGTCGCCGTGCAGGGCCTCGGCCGCGACGTCGGCGGTCACCGATTTCCCGTAGCGGGGGAAGGCCATGATCGCCACCGACTTCCCGGTCGCCTCGAAAGCCCTGCGCAAGCCGTCGGACAGCGTCCGCTTGCCCGCGCCGTCAACCCCTTCGATCGCGATCAGCACGGCGCCAGCCTAAGCGCGACGCCGAACGCCGCGCTGGCGCGACGCTCGGCGGGCCAGCAATGACTCAGTAGCGGTAGTGGTCGGCCTTGTAGGGACCGTCGACGTCGACGCCGATGTACTCGGCCTGCTCCTTGGTCAGCTTGGTCAGCTTTCCGCCGAGCGCCTCCACGTGGATGCGGGCCACCTTCTCGTCGAGGTGCTTGGGCAGCCGGTACACCTCGTTGTCGTACTCGTCGTTCTTGGTCCACAGCTCGATCTGCGCGATCACCTGGTTGGAGAAGCTGTTGCTCATCACGAACGACGGGTGGCCGGTGGCGTTGCCCAGGTTCAGCAGCCGGCCCTCGGAGAGCAGGATGATCGACTTGCCGCTGTCGGGGAACGTCCACACATCGACCTGCGGCCGGATGTTGGTCTTGGTCGCGCCGGAGCGCTCCAGCTGGGCGACCTGGATCTCGTTGTCGAAGTGCCCGATGTTGCCGAGGACGGCGTAGTCCTTCATCGCCTTCATGTGCTCGAGGGTGATGATGTCCTTGTTGCCGGTGGCGGTGATGACGATGTCGGCGGTGCCGATCGCGTCCTCGACCGTCTCGACGTCGTAGCCCTCCATCAGGGCCTGCAGCGCGTTGATCGGGTCGATCTCCGTGACGACGACGCGCGCGCCCTGACCCTTGACCGAGTCGGCGCAGCCCTTGCCGACGTCGCCGTAGCCGCAGACCAGCACCTTCTTGCCGCCGATCAGCACGTCGGTGCCGCGGTTGATCCCGTCGATCAGCGAGTGCCGGCAGCCGTACTTGTTGTCGAACTTGGACTTGGTCACCGAGTCGTTGACGTTGATCGCCGGGAACGCCAGGTCACCGGCCGCGGCGAACTGGTACAGGCGCAGCACGCCGGTGGTGGTCTCCTCGGTGACACCCTTGACCGACTCGGAGATCTTGGTCCACTTGTCCTTGTCGGTCTCGAAGCGGTTGCGCAGCAGCTCCAGGAAGACCTTCCATTCGGTGGGGTCGTCCTCCTCGGCGGGCGGCACCACGCCGGCCTTCTCGTATTGCGCGCCGCGCAGCACCAGCATGGTGGCGTCACCGCCGTCGTCGAGGATCATATTGGCCGGCTCGTCGGGCCAGGTCAGCATCTGCTCGGCGGCCCACCAGTACTCCTCCAGCGTCTCGCCCTTCCAGGCGAACACCGGAACACCCTTGGGCTCCTCGGGCGTGCCGTACGGGCCGACGACCACCGCGGCGGCGGCGTGGTCCTGGGTGGAGAAGATGTTGCACGACGCCCAGCGGACCTGCGCGCCCAGCGAAACGAGGGTCTCGATGAGGACCGCGGTCTGCACCGTCATGTGCAGCGAGCCCGAGATCCGCGCCCCCTTGAGCGGCTGCACGTCGGCGTATTCGCGGCGCAGCGACATCAGACCTGGCATCTCCTGCTCGGAGAGCTCGATGTCCCGGCGACCGTAGTCCGCGAGCGACAGGTCGGCGACCTTGAAGTCGATGCCGTTGCGGACGTCGGCGGTCAGCGAACTTTCAGTCGTCGTCATTAAAGTTCCATTCCTTCTGCGGCTTGGTTCGAAAGAGGATTACTTAGCTTAGGTATACGCTCTTGCGCCACTGTAGTCGGCGGCCCAGGCGCCGGCCGTCGTCAGGGGACGTTGACGACGCCGTGACGCTCGGCGAACGGCGTCATCAGCCGCGCGAGGTCCGCCGCCACGTCGTGGTCGGCCTCGGGCGGCATCGAGACGTAGCTCATCGCCAGCCGCACGATGGCCCGCGCCAGCACGCCGGCATCCTCGTCGCTGGTGGCCACCCAGCTCTGGGTGAACGCCGTGCTCAGCCGTTCCGACGCCCGGGTGATGATGGGCCCGCTGTCGGTGGTGATGATCTGCAGCAGGTCCGGCTTGGCGACCCCGGTCAGCAGCGAGATCACCAGCGGGTCCGCCGCCGACTCCGCGAAGAAGGCCCGAAAGCCCTGCAGGAACGCCTCGTAGATCTTGCCGACGTTGGCGACGATGGCGGTATGGACGGCGTCGACCAGCCGGTCGGCCAGGCGCAGGGCGTAACCCTGCGCCAGACCCTGCCGCGACCCGAACTCGTTGTAGATGGTCTGCCGGCTGATGCCCGCGGCGCGGGCCACGTCCGAGAGCGTGATGGCGGACCAGTCGCGGGTCAGCAGCAGCTCGCGCATCGCGTCCAGCACCGAGTCGCGCAGCAGGGCGCGCGACGCCTCGGGGTAGGGCATCCGCTTCACAGGCGCGACAATAGCCGCTTCGGCCATGCCGTTGGTGCCGATCACGCCCGGGCTATCTCGACCATCTCGAAGTCGGATTTCGCCGCGCCGCAGTCCGGGCAGCTCCAGTCTTCGGGGATGTCGTCCCAGCGGGTCCCGGGCGCGATGCCGTCCTCCGGCCAGCCCTTGGCCTCGTCGTATTCGAATCCGCACTGCACGCAGATGAAGAGCTTGTAATCGGTCATCGGATGGCTCCTGTCTCCTGGAAATCGATCTTTTCGCGCACCGAACAGTCGGGGCAGCACCAGTCGTCGGGAATCTCGGCGAAGGGCGTGCCCGCGGGAAAGCCTTCCCGCGGAGCGCCTTTCGCCTCGTCGTAGATGTAGTCGCAGCCCGGGCAGCGGTAGGCGCTCATGCCCTCACCCCGTAGCGGGCCAGCACCCGCTTACGCACCCGCGGGTGGATGTTCACCTTGGTGATGTCGCCGTCGTAGTGTTCGAGCACCCGGTGGTCCATCACCTTGCGCCACAGCGGCGGGACGTAGGTCAGCGAGATCATCGACGCGTACCCGCTGGGCAGGTTGGGCGCGCCCGCCATGCTGCGCAGCGTCTGGTAACGCCGCGTCGGGTTGGCGTGGTGATCGCTGTGCCGCTGCAGGTGGTACAGGAACAAGTTGGTGACGACGTGGTCGGAGTTCCAGCTGTGCACCGGTGCGCACCGCTCGTAGCGACCGCTAGCGTTCTTCTGCCGCAGCAGCCCGTAATGCTCCAGGTAGTTGACCGCCTCGAGCAGGCTGAAGCCGAAGACGGCCTGGATGATGACGAACGGGATGAGCGCCGGGCCGAAGACCGCGATCAGCACGCCCCACAACACGATCGACAGCAGCCACGCGTTGAGCACGTCGTTGGACAGGTACGTCGCGGGGTTCCACGGGTTCTTGTCCAGGCGGCGCAGGCGCTGGGCCTCCAGCCGCAGCGACGAGCGCAGGCTGCCGAACACGCTGCGCGGCAGGAACTCCCAGAAGGTCTCCCCGAAACGGGCCGACGCGGGGTCCTCGGGCGTGGACACCCGCACGTGGTGGCCGCGGTTGTGCTCGATGTAGAAGTGGCCGTAGCAGGTCTGCGCCAGGGTGATCTTGGACAGCCACCGCTCCAGCGAGTCCTTCTTGTGGCCCATTTCGTGGGCGGTGTTGATGCCGACGCCGCCGAGGACGCCGACCGACAGCGCCACGCCCAGCTTGCCCGCCCAGCCCAGCGCGCCGTCATAGCCCAGCCAGCTCAGGTTGGAGGCGGTGAACAGGTACGCGCCGAAGACCACGCTGAGGTACTGGAACGGGATGAAGATGTAGGTGCAGTAGCGGTAGTACTTGTCGTTCTCCAGCTGCTCCATCACCTCGTCGGGCGGGTTCTGCCCGTCGGGCCCAAAGCGCAGGTCGAGGATCGGCAGCAGCACGTAGACGAGGATCGGCCCGATCCACAGCGGCGCCTGCGCGGCGGCGTGCCAGCCGAGCTGGTTGAGCCCCCAGACGATCGGCAGCATCACGAAGAGCGCCGTCGGGGCGATCAGTCCCATCAGCCAGAGGCGTCGCTTCTTGTCCCGCCAGACGGGCGGCTCCACCGCCTCGGCGTCTGCCTGCCGTTCGAGTGTGGTCATATGCCAAACCTCCTTGTGAGTCACACCACGTTGGAGATTGACAATATCGCCATCAGCGTCTCGTGTCTAGACACAAGAGGTGCTTTTGTAAACGGATTCGCTAGGGCACGGCGTCGGGCTCGGCCCGGGCGGGCGGTGCGACGCCCTCCGCCTCGCGGCGGCCCTGCACGGAGTGCCGATAGCCGTAGCCGACATAGATCGCGGTGCCGACCGCCAGCCAGACGCCGAACCGCACCCAGGTCAGCGCAGTCAGGTTGACCATCAGCCAGACGCACGCGGCGATCGACGCGATCGGCAGGACCGGCACCCACGGGGCGCGGAAGCCCCGCTCCAGGTCCGGGCGGGTGCGGCGCAACACCATCACGCCGGCCGAGACCAGGACGAACGCGAACAGCGTGCCGACGTTGACCATCTCCTCGAGCTTGGCGATCGGGAACACCGAGGCCGTCGCGGCCACCACCACCGCGACGAGCACGGTGATCCGGACCGGGGTGCCGTGGGAGCCGGTCTTCGCCAACTGGCGCGGCAGCAAGCCGTCGCGCGCCATCGCGAACGGCA
>NZ_LZJJ01000266.1:0-5324 GCF_001667625.1 Mycobacterium sp. E1715 | reverse complement strand
GCGATCGACGCGCCCAGGAACATCATCGCCAAGGCGAGCGAGACGCCTTTTCCGAACAGCACGCCACTGTTCAGCAGGGGCAGGGCGACAAGCGCACCCAGGGCAAGCGGCGCGAGGATGCCCGCGGCCGACACCGCCGCCGCGGTGCCGGCGCGGTGTTTGACGAGGTTGGCGTCGAAGCTGAGGCCGATGAGGAACATGTACAAGACCAGGCCGATCTGCGCCGCGGTGTAGAGCACCGTGTTCGCCTGCCCGGGCGGAAAGAGATCGTGCTGCATGCCGGGCGCGAGCCGGCCCAGCAGCGAGGGGCCCAAAAGTACGCCGGCAATCATCTCGCCCACGACTTGGGGTTGCCCCAAGCGTTGCGCAACCAGCCCGACGAACCGGCATGTTCCGAGGATGACGGCAAGTTCGAGGAAGAAATGTACGGCGGTTGCTGCCGGCATGATGAGGTCCTGAGTGTCTGTGGTCGGCTTGATCAGGGCGCCAAGCGCGACGAACGGTTGAGATCGGCTTTGCCGCAGCGCATCTGGCCGCAATGCCGCCAGCGTCCCGCCACCTCGACGCCGTGGGCTTGCAGGCTTGCGAGAGTCCTAATTTCGTGTAACGTACTTAACTATTAAGTAACTTAATCTCCCTGGCTTTGCAAGAGGTGGACGTGTGGACGTGCGCGCGCAGCTGTCGCAGTTGAGCCCCGAGGCGCGCGAGACGCTGGCGCGAAGGATCAAGGGCCTGTTGGATGCCGACAAGGTCGGCTCCGATCACGACGTCACCATCGTCGGAGGTGGTGCGGCGGGGCTGACCCTGGCGCTGGAGATCCAAACCGCCAGGCCCCAGACCCGCATCGCCGTCATCTCGCCCACCTCCCATCCAGTGCCTGAGATCACCCACACAGTCGGCGAATCGACGGTCGAGGTTTCCGCCCACTACCTCCGTGAACGCATTGGGTTGGCCGAGCACTTGCAGACGTCGCAGATCCGCAAGATGGGCCTGCGAATGTTCTTCTCCCACGGCGGCAACACCGATATCGCCGAGCGGTTGGAACTCGGCAGTTCCTCCTACATCCCCCAGGTGACGTACCAGATCGACCGCGGCAGGCTGGAGAACGAGCTTTACCGACGTTGCCACTCGGCGGGCATCGACGTCCGCCGCGGCCGCGCGGTCTCGGTCGAGTGCGGTTCCGGCGGACACCCGCACACCGTTTCCATCCAGAGCGGTGACACGATCACCCGAACGACGGCGCGTTGGGTGGTGGATTCATCCGGACGAAATCGTGCGCTGGCCCGCCAACTGGGTCTACGGCGCGCCAACGAACACAACTGCAATGCGGTGTGGTTGCGTGTCGCCGCCGAAATAGACGTCGGCCGGTGGAGCGAGGATCCGGCCTGGCAGGCCCGCATCGTCGAGGGTGATCGCGCGCTGTCCACGAATCACTTGATGGGGGAGGGCTACTGGGTCTGGCTGATCCGGCTCGCGTCCGGATCCACCAGCGTCGGCATCGTCGCCGACCCGGCGTTCCACCCGTTCGACCGCTTCAACACCCTCAGCAAAGCTCGGTCGTGGCTCACCGAGCACGAGCCGCAATGCGCGGCGGTGCTGGCAGAACACGAACACCTGATCAAGGACTTCAGGGTGATGAAAAACTACAGTCACGGCGCCACGAAGGTTTACGACGGCCGCGACCGTTGGTGTCTCACCGGAGATTCGGGGATCTTCCTCGATCCGTTGTACTCGTCGGGCCTGGACCTCGTCGCCATCGGCAACGGCCTCATCACCGACATGATTGTCCGCGAACTCGACGGTGAAGACATCGTCGCGCGGTCGGGAATCAGCGACTCGCTGTTTCGATCCCTCACCGACATGTGGCTCGCCGTGTACTGCGATCAATACGCGCTGATGGGTTCGCCGGCCGTGATGTCCGCCAAGGTGATTTGGGACATCGCCTTCTACTGGGGCTTTGTCGGCTTGCTCTACCGGAACGGGCGGTTCGTCACTGTCGCCGACGATCCACAGGTGGTTCCTCACCTGGAGGGGTTGATCAAGCTCAGCAACCGCACGCAGAGGTTCTTCCGGGAATGGGCCGCGGTCGAGACGGCTCGACCGTCGGCCGGGTTCGTCGATTTGTACTCACCGTTGAACTTCATGGTCAGCCTGCACACCGCGATGATCGGCGAAAGCCCGGACTTCGCCGCGCAGTTTCGCGCGAACGCCCGCCTCTTGCACCAGCTGGCCGGCCAGCTCGTGGAGACCGTGATCTCGGAGAAGTGCGACCGGTTCTCCGAAGACGGTGTCATGCAGCAGGTGCAGGCGTGGCAACGCGACTCGCTTCTGCGGGAACTGCGAGCCATCTACCGCCACGAGCAGGAAATCAACCCGATCAGCCGGGCGTGGATCCTCGGCGACGCACCCGTACTCGAACCACGTTGACCCGAACACGATTCGCGCACGACCCGGTTCTCACGGTCGAGGCCAGTGAACTCGCCGGCGGCCGGCCAGCGCCTCGGTCGGGCCGGGGCGCGGAGTATCCCGCACAGCGGACGCGGGATGCGCACGCATCGCACTCCTCGAAGGCGATCCGGCGCGGACCGGTGCACGGTCGTAGGGCGAAAGGATGAACATGCGCGCCGCAGCCGGGACTCGTGAACCCTTGGCGATCTTCGGAATCGGGTGTCAGTTCCCAGGCGGTGCGCGGACCCCGGAAAGCTACTGGCACTTACTCTGCAGCGGAACCGACGCCACCGACACCGTCCCCGAATCCCGGTGGAACGCTGCAAAGTACTACGACCCGAACCCCGCCAAGGTCGGCAAGATGGTCACCCGGCGAGGCGGGTTCCTCAGCGAAATCGACCAGTTCGACCCGCAATTCTTCGGAATCTCTCCCCGCGAGGCGCACCTGATCGATCCGCAGCAACGCCTCCTGCTGCAGACGACGTGGGAGGCGCTGGAAGACGGCGGAATATCCGCGGACAGCCTCGCGGGAACCGAGGTAGGCGTCTTCGTCGGCGGTTTCACCCTCGACTACCAACTTCTGCAGAATCGGGGCCGCTCCAGCCGGTACCGATTCAAGGCCCATTCCGCCACCGGAATGATGATGACGATGCTGGCCAACCGGATCTCGTTCGCCTTCGATTTCCGGGGTCCCAGCATGACGATCGACACGGCGTGCTCGAGCTCACTTGTCGCCGTACACCTTGCGGCGCTGAGCATTTGGAACGGCGAATGCGACGTCGCGCTGGCCGGTGGGGTCAATGTCATGATCGGGCCGAACACCGCCATCGCCGAATCGAAGAGCGGATTCCTCAGTCCCGACGGGCGCTGCAAGGCGTTCGACCGTTCCGCCGACGGCTACGCGCGGGGAGAAGGCGGCGCCGTCG
Source organism: Mycobacterium sp. E1715 (assembly GCF_001667625.1). Lineage (NCBI taxonomy): Bacteria > Bacillati > Actinomycetota > Actinomycetes > Mycobacteriales > Mycobacteriaceae > Mycobacterium > Mycobacterium sp. E1715. The sequence goes on along the minus strand of NZ_LZJJ01000266.1, from coordinate 1,950 downwards.
TCGTCATCAAGCCGCTCGAGCGCGCGGTGGCCGACGGTGACGAAATCTACGCTCAGATTCTCGGCTCCGCCGTGTCGCAGGACGGCCGCACCGACGGCATCACGGTGCCCCGCGCCGCGGCCCAGGAGGCGGCCATCATTACGGCGCTGCGCAGGGCAGGTATCCGTCCCGACGAGGTCGGCTATGTGGAGGCGCACGGCACCGGCACCCCGGTCGGCGATCCAGTCGAGGCCGGGGCCCTCGGCAGTGTGTTGGCTGCGAACCGGTCACCGGCCGATCCACTGCTGATCGGCTCGGTCAAGACCAATATCGGCCACCTGGAAGCCGGCGCGGGGGTCGCCGGATTGATCAAGGCGGCGCTGGTGCTCAAACATGGGTACATCCCGGCGAACCTGCACCTCAATGATCCTATACCGCTTGCGAATTCGGGTATCGAAATTCCGGCCACCGGTCGTCCGTTTCCGGGCAACGGGCGACGCGTCGCAGGGGTCAACTCCTTTGGCTTCGGCGGCACCAACGCTCACGTCGTGCTCGCCGAGCCGCCGTTTCCCGCTCCAGCCGGCCTAAAGCGGTCGCCGCAGCTGCCGCTGGCCGTGCTGCCGGTTTCGGCGCGTTCCCAAGAGGCGTTAGCCGCGACGGCCCGTCGGCTGGCGGAACACCTCGACGCCCACCCGGAAATCTCACTGCACGACCTCGGCTACACGCTGAGCCGGCGCCGCACGCACCTGACGCATCGCCGCGCGATCGTCGCGGACGGTGTGGCCGACGCGCTGAGTCAGCTTCGAGCCCTGGCGGAAGGGCAGAGCCCGGTCGACCGGACGCCGCAGGCCAAGCCGAAGGTGGCGTTCGTCTGCACCGGGATGGGGCCCCAATGGTGGAAGATGTGCCGGGGGCTGCTTGACGCCTATCCCGCCTTCGCCGACAGCATCGCGCGAAGCGATCGCGAGCTATCCCGTTATGCCGATTGGTCTTTGACCGACGAACTCCGCGCCGACGAAACGGGCTCTCGGATGTCGGAGACGGATGTGGCCCAGCCCGCCAACTTCGCCATCCAGATAGCGCTGGCCGAGCAACTGAAAGAATTCGGCATCATTCCCGACGCCGTGGTGGGGCACAGCGCCGGCGAGGTGGCCGCCCACTACCTGGCCGGCGTCCTCACCTTCGAACAGGCGATCCGCGTCATCTACCACCGAAGTCGTCTGCAACAGCGCACCAGAGGTCTGGGCCGCATGCTCGCTGTCGGCCTCGGCGCCGAATCGCTGATGCAGGCGCTGGAAATCCCAGCGGTCGACGCCATCGGGCCGGGTGTATCCATCGCCGCGGTCAACAGTCCGTCTGCGGTCACCATCGCAGGCGATGGTGACGCCTTAGGCCGCATCGCCCGCCGACTCGACGAGCTCAGGATCTTCAATCGCTTCCTCAACGTGCAGGTGCCGTATCACACGCACTACATGGACACGGTGAAAGAAGACCTCTTCGGCGCTCTGCAGGGCGTGTCTTCGGGCCCGGCAACCATCCCGCTGTATTCCACGGTGACTGGCGAACGCCTGGAGGGCTACGCCACCGGCGACGCGTACTGGTGGCAGAACACGCGCGCCACAGTACTTTTCGAACCCGCGGTGAGCCGAATGCTCGACGACGGATACACCCATTTCGTGGAGCTCGGGCCACATCCCGTCCTCGCGACGTCGATCGTCGAGATCGCCTCCGCCCAGAAGGCCGAGGTGGTGGTCTTGCCGACGCAGCGGCGCGACGCCGACGATGGCCGCACGCTGATGAATTGCCTTGGCGCGCTGCACTGCGAAGGGCACCTTGTGAGGTGGGAGGCTCTCTACCCCCGGCACGGGGCGCGGCCGCTGAAGCTTCCGCTGTACCCATGGCAGTCCAAACGGTATTGGAACGAGACGCAGGAAGCCGCGGAGGACCTGCACTACAACCCGGTGCATCCCC
>NZ_LZJJ01000265.1:0-7004 GCF_001667625.1 Mycobacterium sp. E1715 | reverse complement strand
CACTCAGGTAGTCGCGGGCCTGCCGCAGCGCGGTCGACGTCCAGCGGATCGCACCGGGAAGCCGCTCCGGGCCGAGCACCACCAGCCCGACCACGACGAGGACCAGGATGTGCTCCCAGCTCAGGCTGCCGAACATCTAGCTTCCGTCGGGGTCGGGCTTGACGGTCAGGGTGACGTGCCGACCGTCGCGGACCACCTCGATCGGGGCGTCCTGGCCGATGGTCAACTGCCGGACGGCGACGACGAACTCGTCGGCGTCGGCGACCTTGCGGTTACCGACCTTGACGATCACGTCATTCTCCAGGATCCCGCCCTTTTGCGCGGGGCTTCCCGCCTTCACGTTGGCGACCTGCGCGCCGGCGGCGATCGCGTTGCTCACCGACCGGGTGCTGATGCCCAGCGTCGGGTGCACGATCTTGCCGTCTTTGATCAACGTCTGCGCCACCATCTTGGCCTCGTTGATGGGGATCGCGAAGCCCAACCCACTCGCGCTGTCGGACAAAGACTTACCCGCGGTGTTGATGCCGATCACCTGCGAATCCATATCGATCAGCGGGCCGCCGGAGTTGCCGTGGTTGATCGACGCGTCGGTCTGCAGCGCGTCGATGACGGTGTCGGTGTCCGAGCCCTCACCCGACAACGGGACGGGACGGTGCAGCGCGCTGATGATGCCGTGGGTCACGGTGCTGCGCAGCCCCAGCGGCGCGCCCGCCGCGAGGACCTCGTCACCGACATTCACCTTGTCCGAGTCGCCGAACCGGGCCACGCTCAGGTTGTCGACATTGTCGACCTTGAGCACGGCCAGGTCGGTCTTCGGGTCGCGGCCGACCAGGTTGGCGGGCACTTCCTTACCGTCGTTGAACACCACGGTCGTCTTGAACTGGCTGGGATTGTTGGCCGCCTCGGAGATCACGTGGTTGTTGGTGATGATGTAGCCGCGCCCGTCGACAACCACGCCCGAGCCCTGCAAGCCCTCCTGGTCACTCTTGGACTCGATGGTGACCACCGCGTTCGCGGTCGCGGCCGCCACCTTGGCGAACCGGCCGGCCGGACCTTCACCGTTGCCGTTGGTCGACAGGGTCACCTTCGAGGTGGTGAACGCCTCGGCTACCTCGGCCGTCTTGCGGCCGATCACACCGCCGATGACGCCGATGAGCAGCGCGATCAGCAGCAGGGCGAGCAACGCCAGGTAGGACACCTTGCCGCCGAACAGCACATCGCGTACGCCGAGCTTGCCACTGTAGCCCTGCGGCCCCCGAGGTCCCGCGGGGGCGACCGCCGGGGTGCCCAGCGCCGCGGCGGCCGCCGGGTCGCGCCAGGGGTCGTCGATTTCGTCGGGCTCGGCCCCGTTTTTCTCGGCCGCGAGCGCGCCGGCGTCGACGGGGTGGCGCTGCAGCGAGTCGGGGCTTCCGACGGGACGGCTGAACGCCTCCTGGAGGACCGGATCGGCCGGCTCGTCGTGCGGGGAAAACTCGGATTGGTCCCGGTACTTCCGCGCACGGACCCGATCGGCCACGAAGGAGCCGCGCAGTCCGTCGGGACGGCTGAACAGTTGGCGAGACGCGGGGTCCACCGGCGGACGGGAGATGGGGCGCGGCGCCAAGCGGTTGCCGCTGTCGTTGCCTTGGTCGGAGGTCACGTTATCCCTTTGGATCCTCTTCTTGAGCGCTCGAGACAGGCCCTGCACCGGGCGATACCCACGACACCGGCGTGGTCGTGTCCACCCTAGTATCCACGGTTCGGGACCGGCCGCCCATGAGCGCGCGGGCGGGGTGCGCAAAATCGGGACGGATCAACAACGGGGGCTCATTCGGAAGGCGCGCAGCTACGGGCGCTTGCGCTGCTCACGGGCGTCGCGCTCAGCAAAACGGTCGGCCGGCCGGCCGGTCGCGTCGTCGGCCGAATCGTAGGGAATCTCGGCGAGCATTCCGAGCAGCGCGCTCGGGATGCGGATCGGATGCGAATCCCGCAGCGCCGCACGGGCCCGGCTCTGACCGTCGACCTCGGCCGCACACTGCGGGCACAGCGACAGGTGATGCGCCGCCCGCAGGTGCGCGTTCATCCGCAGCTCACCGTCGACGAAGGCCGCGATGGCTTCGACGGAAAGGTGCTCGGTAGAGCCGAACTGGCGCGGCGCGCCGACGGGGGCATCGCTCTGGGAGGCGAACTGGGCGGGAAGCCAGGAGAACGCACGACGGAACAGATGTCCTCGATCGGGCATCACCGGGTCCTTTCGTTGCGCCTACCCCTCGAATGTAGCGCGAGGCAGCTCGCAATATCGCGTCTCGAGACCGCGAAACCGCTGGCTCATGGCCAGGCGACGAACCCTACGCCGACTCGGCGTGCACCGCGTCCCGGCCGGCGCCCGGTTGCGGATGAGCGGCCAGGTAGTCGCGCAACGCCTGACGTCCGCGGTGGATGCGGCTGCGCACGGTGCCGAGCTTTACGCCCAGCGTCGCGCCGATCTCCTCGTAGGACAGGCCCTCGATGTCACACAGGACGACGGCGGCGCGGAATTCCGGCGGCAGGGAATCCAGGGCGGCCTGCAGGTCCGGACCGAGCCGCGAATCGTGATAGATCTGCTCGGGATTGGGCTCGTCGGCGGGCACGCGCTCGTAATCCTCGGGCAGCGCCTCCATCCGGATGCGGGCGCGCCGGCGCACCATGTCGAGGAAAAGGTTGGTGGTGATGCGGTGCAGCCAGCCTTCGAACGTTCCCGGCTGGTAGTTCTGCACCGACCGGAAAACCCGGATGAAGGTCTCCTGCGTCAGGTCTTCCGCGTCATGCTGATTGCCCGAGAGGCGGTAAGCCAGCCGGTACACCCGGTCGGCGTGCTGACGGACCAACTCGTCCCACGAGGGCATCGTGGACTTGTCCCCGGTCGCGTCGAAAACCGCGGTGCCCTGCAGGCCGTCGGAAGGCTCCACCCACTCGTCGGCGGGGCAGTCCTGCGGGTGCGACATGCTGGTCGGGCCCAAAAGCGTGGTGATGATCGAATCCTCCGAATCCGTCCTGTCACAAAGCGACAAGTCGTCATCGACGGCAACACGTGGCCGCCAATCCGTATTCCCGGTCCCACCCGCTCCGCGATCCATAGGGACACCGTCGCGTATGGGCGTATGTGCGATATATGAACAGTCTGAGCTCAGCCTGAGAAACCTTTTCGTTACCAGCGCTGTGCTGGACATATCCGTCGCGGGGTGAGGTTAAACGCACCGGCTTTCCCGGGCGTGTCGTGGCGGCGCGGCTTAGGCGTGCCATGCCGGGGCGCGCACCGGAGTGGAATACGCTGCGGGCATGGACGGCACCGACGCAGACACCCCCGGCCAGCCGGCGCCCAGTCGAGCCGAATCCCTCTTCGCGCACGCCGAGGGGTCGATCTCCGAGGACGCGCTGCTGGCGGCCGCCCGCGAGCGCGCCGTGGACATCGGTGCGGGCGCGGTCACGCCCGCGGTCGGCGCGCTGCTGAGCCTGCTGGTCAAGCTCAGCGGCGGCAAGGCCGTGGCGGAGGTGGGCACCGGCGCCGGGGTCAGCGGACTTTGGTTGCTATCCGGCATGAGCGACGACGGCGTCCTGACGACGATCGACATCGAACCCGAGTACCTGCGGCTCGCCAAGCAGGCCTTCTCCGAGGCCGGGATCGGCCCCTCGCGCACCCGGTTGATCAGCGGCCGGGCCCAGGAGGTCCTCACCCGCCTGGCCGACGAGTCCTACGACCTGGTGTTCGTCGACGCCGACCCGGTCGACCAGCCCGACTACGTCATGGAGGGCGTGCGGCTGCTGCGGTCCGGCGGCGTCATCGTGGTGCACCGGGCCGCTCTCGGCGGGCGCGCCGGCGACCCCGCCGCCCGCGACGCCGAGGTGGTCGCGGTGCGGGAAGCGGCACGGCTTATCGCCGAGGACGAGCGGCTCACGCCCGCCCTGGTGCCGCTGGGCGACGGCATCTTGGCCGCGGTTCGCGACTGACCCGCGCGGCGACCCGCCGCGCCCGGCCTCGGCTCGACGCTGGCGACCCGCCGCGCCCGGCCGCGCCGGGCTTGCGATCGCCACTGGTTCGATGTTTACGAATTCTTGACGCGATACCACCTTGACTCGCGACTGAACGGCCGTTTAACGTACTGAACATGCGTTCAGCCGACCTGACCGCAACCGCTCGAATCCGCGACGCGGCCATCGAGCAGTTCGGACAGCACGGCTTCGGCGTGGGACTGAGGGCCATCGCCGAAGCCGCGGGGGTGAGCGCCGCGCTCGTCATTCACCACTTCGGTTCCAAGGAAGGCCTGCGAAAGGCCTGCGACGACTACGTCGCCGAAGAGATCCGCAGTTCCAAATCGGAGGCGATGCGGTCCAACGACCCCGCCACCTGGTTCGCGCAGCTCGCCGAGATCGAGGAATTCGCGCCGCTGACGGCCTACCTCCTGCGCAGCATGCAGACGGGCGGCGACCTGGCGAAGATGTTGTGGCAGAGGATGATCGACAACGCCGAAGAGTACATGGAAGAGGGTGTGCGGGCCGGGACGATAAAGCCCAGCCGTGACCCGAAGGCCAGGGCCAAGTATCTCGGCATCACGGGAGGCGGCGGCCTCCTGCTCTATCTGCAAATGCACGACACGCCAACGGATTTGCGTGCGGTCCTGCGCGATTACGCCAGGGACATGATCCTGCCGGCTCTCGAGATCTACAGCGAGGGCCTGATGGTGGACCGCACCATGTACGACGCATTCCTGGCCGCCGAAGATCAAGGAGGATCACATGCCAGCTGACAGTGTCGCACCCATCGAAATACGCGGGCTGACCAAGAACTTCGGAGCTGTGCGTGCGCTGGACGGCCTCGACCTGGCGGTGCGCGAAGGTGAAGTCCACGGCTTCCTCGGCCCGAACGGCGCCGGGAAGTCGACGACCATCCGCATCTTGCTGGGCCTGGTCAAGGCGGACGGCGGTAGCGTTCGGATGCTGGGCGGCGACCCGTGGGCCGACGCGGTCGCGCTGCACCGTCAGATCGCCTATGTGCCAGGCGATGTCACGCTGTGGCCGACATTGACCGGGGGCGAGACCATCGACATGCTGGCCCGCATGCGCGGTGGCATCGATGAAAGGCGGCGCGCCGAGTTGGTCGAGCGCTTCGACCTCGACCCACACAAGAAGGCGCGGACTTACTCGAAGGGCAACCGGCAGAAAGTCTCGCTGATCTCCGCGTTCTCGTCGCGCGCCCGCCTGCTGCTCCTGGACGAGCCGAGCAGCGGCCTGGACCCGTTGATGGAGAACGTCTTTCAGCAATGCGTCGCCGAGGCTCGCGATCGCGGCGCGACCATCCTGCTGTCCAGTCACATCCTGGCCGAAACCGAAGCGCTGTGCGAACGGGTGACCATCATCCGGGCCGGCAAGACCGTCGAGAGCGGCTCGCTGGACTCGATGCGGCATCTCAGCCGCACCTCGATCAGGGCCGAAATGACCGGCGACCCCGGCGACCTCACGCGCATCAAGGGCGTCGAGGACGTCAGCGTCGAAGGCAACACCGTGCGTGCCCAGGTCGACGGCGAAAGCCTCGGAGAACTGATCCGGGCACTTGGCGACGCGGGCGTGCGCACCCTCGTCAGCCAGCCGCCGACGCTCGAGGAACTCTTCCTGCGCCACTACGACACGGCGGACAGGGTGTCCGCATCATGAGCACCGCAACCTTGGATCGGTCACGCCGCCCCGCCCACCCCGCACCGCAACTGCGGCCGAACTTCGCGGGGACGCTTGGCATGCTGCGGCTCTACCTACGGCGCGACCGGGTTTCGTTGCCGCTGTGGGTGTTGCTGCTGTCGGTGCCGCTGGCAACGGTGTACGTCGGCAGCATCGAGAAGGTCTACCCCACCGAGGCGGCGCGCGCCGGCTTCGCGGCTTCCATCATGGCGAGCCCGGCGCAGCGTGCCCTCTACGGGCAGGTCTACAACGACAGCCTTGGCGCGGTGGGCATTTGGAAGGCCGGGATGTTCCACCTGCTCATCTCGGTGGCCGTCATCCTGACCGTCATCCGGCACACCCGCGCTGACGAGGAGGCCGGCCGGACCGAGCTCGTGGACTCGACCGCGGTCGGGCGCTACGCCAGCCTCAGCGCCGCCCTGCTGTTGTCCTTCGGGGCCAGCCTCGCCACGGGCATGATCGGCGCGGCGGGTCTGCTCACCACCGATGTCGCCCCGGGCGGGTCCCTCGCCTTCGGTGCGGCGCTGGCCTGCTCCGGCCTGGTGTTCACCGCCGTCGCCGCGGTGGCCGCGCAGTTGTCGCCGAGCGCGCGGTCCGCCCGCGGCGCCGCGTTCGCGGTCCTGGCGGCGGCCTTCACACTGCGCGCCCTCGGCGACGCCGGTTCGGGCGCGCTGTCCTGGCTCTCGCCGCTGGGGTGGTCGCTGCAGGTCCGACCGTACGCGGGCGACCACTGGCCGGTTCTGCTGTTGCACCTGGCGACGACCATCGTCCTCACCGCGGTGGCCTATCGGCTCCTCGCGAGCCGCGACGTGGGTGCCGGGCTGTTCGCCGAACGCCCCGGCCCCGCCTCCGCCGCCCCGGCGCTGGGCAACGTGTTCGGGCTGGCATGGCGGCTGGACCGCGGTGCGCTCGTGTTGTGGACCGTGGGCCTGTGCCTCTACGGCATCTTGATGGGCAGCGTGGTGCACGGCATCGGCGACGAGCTCGGCGGCAGCAACGCGGCGCGCGACATCGTTCTCCGGATGGGCGGGACCAACGCCTTGGCGGAGGCTTTCATCGCCGTCGCGTTCACCATGCTGGGCATGGCCGCGGCCGCGTTCGCGATCTCGCTGACGCTGCGGCTACACCAGGAGGAATCGGCGCAACGGGCCGAGACGACGCTGGCCGGTGCGGTGTCGCGAACCCGTTGGCTCGCCAGCCACGTGCTGGCCGCACTGCTCGGATCCACGGTCGCGATGCTGCTCAGCGGGCTGACCGGGGGGCTGGTCTACGGAGCCGCGGCCGGTGACGTCGGCGGCAAGGTGGCCGTCGTGGTG
>NZ_LZJJ01000264.1:0-3047 GCF_001667625.1 Mycobacterium sp. E1715 | reverse complement strand
TTCGGCGGCGACGGGGTCGTACGGCGCGTTGTCCGGGACCGCGAACCCGTGGCCGGCCGGATACCACTCGATGGTGTGCTGCACGCCGGCTGCGGTCAGCGCCATGTCCAGCTGTTCGGCGTCGTCATGTGTGAAGGAGGCGTCGTCCTTGGCGCCGCCCACGTACACCGTCGCGCTCATCCGGTCGGCCAGCAGGTGTGGGCTGTCCGCGGCGTCGCTCACCAGGCCACCGCCGTGGAACGACGCCGCGGCGGCGACGCGCTCGGGTACCCGGCCGGCGACGATCAGCGACGCCCGCCCGCCCATGCAGTAGCCGCACACGCCGAAGCGTTCCCCGGACACCTCCGGGCGGGCCGCCAGGTAGTCGAAGAACGCGACGGCGTCGCCGGCGATCTTGTCGGGGGTGAGGCTGCCGATCATGCCGAACAGCCGCCTGCGCTCCCGCTCGTCGCCGAACACGGTGCCCATGTCGAACGGGGCCCAGTCGCCGCTGCGGTAATACACGTCGGGGAGCAGCACGGCGTAACCGAAGCCGGCCAGCTTGGCAGCCATCTCGTCGAAGGTGTCACGCACCCCGCCGGCATCGCAGTACATGATTACGCCCGGCCAGGGACCCGGACCCGCTGGCGTGAACAGGCCGACAGGGCAGCTGCCGTCGGCGGTGGTGATGGAGTCGGTGAATTGCGGCATGGCCTCCGTTTTACTCCCGGCCGCCGCGGCTAAGCTGGCCGCGTGCCGATCCCGACGCCCTATGAGGACCTGCTGCGCCTGGTGCTCGAACGGGGCACGGCCAAATCCGACCGCACCGGCACCGGGACCCGCAGCCTGTTCGGCCAGCAATTGCGCTACGACCTGTCGGCCGGCTTCCCGCTGCTGACCACCAAGAAGGTGCATCTCAAGTCGGTCATCTACGAGTTGCTGTGGTTCTTGCGCGGCGACTCCAACGTCGCCTGGCTGCACGAGCACGGGGTCACCATCTGGGACGAATGGGCAAGCGAGACGGGCGATCTCGGGCCGATATACGGCGTGCAGTGGCGATCCTGGCCCACGCCGACCGGCGAGCACGTCGACCAGATCAGCGCGGCGCTTCAGTTGCTGCGCACCGACCCGAACTCGCGGCGCATCATCGTGTCGGCCTGGAACGTCGGGGAGATCCCGCAGATGGCGCTGCCGCCGTGCCACGCCTTCTTCCAGTTCTACGTGGCGGACGGTCGGCTCAGTTGCCAGCTGTATCAGCGCAGCGCCGACCTGTTTCTCGGTGTGCCGTTCAACATCGCCAGCTACGCGCTGCTCACCCACATGATGGCCGCCCAGGCCGGCCTGGCGGTCGGCGAGTTCGTCTGGACGGGCGGCGACTGCCACATCTACGACAACCACGTCGAGCAGGTGCGCACCCAGCTGAGTCGCGAGCCCCGCCCCTACCCGGAACTGGTACTGGCGCAGCGTGATTCGATCTTCGACTACACCTACGAGGACGTGGTCGTCAAGAATTACGATCCGCATCCGGCGATCAAAGCGCCGGTCGCGGTATGACCGAACTCGGGCTGATCTGGGCTCAGTCGACATCCGGCATCATCGGTCGCGGCGGCGACATCCCCTGGCGGGTGCCTGAGGACTTGATCCGGTTCAAAGAGCTGACCGTGGGGCATACGGTCGTGATGGGCCGGCGCACATGGGAGTCCTTGCCGAGCAAGGTCCGGCCGCTGCCGGGCCGCAAAAATGTCGTACTCTCGCGAAGGAGCGATTTCGTTGCCGACGGCGCGCAGATCGCCGGATCGCTCGAGGCGGCTCTCGCCGAATGCGAGGGTGAGCCGCAGACCTGGGTGATCGGCGGCGAGCAGGTGTATCTGCTCGCGCTGCCGCGCGCCACGCGGTGCGAGGTCACCGAGGTCGAAGTCGACCTGCGGCGCGACGACGACGACGCGCTGGCGCCGGTGCTCGACGACAGCTGGCTGGGTGAGACGGGGGAGTGGCAGGTCAGCCGCACGGGGTTGCGGTACCGCCTGCACAGCTACCGTCGGGCATGAGTGTCGGTCTCCGCGACCGTGACATACTCGGACGCGGGGGTCGGTCTCATCAGGTCACCACACGTTGCCAGAAGGGGGAATTGGCAGTGATAACCGAACCCACGAGAGCGTTCACGCGCATTTTCAGGGGCTACGATCCGTCCGCGGTCGACGCCCACATCGAGATGCTGACCACCAAGCAGCAGTTGTTGCTCGACGACGTCGAGAACCTGAGGAGCCGGCTGAAGGCGGCCGGCGACGAGACGGCCGCGCTGCGCAAGGAGGTCGCCGTCCTCACCGACACCTCGCCCTCCCCCCACGCGGTGCAGCGCCGCATGGCGCAGATGCTGCGCCGCGCGGTCGACGAGGTCGCCGAGATGCAGGCCGAGGCGCGCAGCGAGGCGGACGCGATGATCGCCGCGGCCGAGGCCGAGGTCCAGGCCGCGCAGCGAAAGCACGAAGAGGAGTTGGCGGAGATGGCCGAGCAACGAAAAGCCATGGAAACCGATTACGAAGAAGCCAAGAAGCAGCTCGACGCCGAATTGGCCGAGATGCGCGCCGAAACGGAAGCGGCGATCGACAAGTCGTGGCGGGACGCGCAACGGGAGGCCGATCACTATCGTGAGCAGGCCCAGCGCGCGGCGGACGAGGCGATCCGGCAACGGATCCATGTCCTCGAGCAGCTGATGGGCGTGTTCCGCGACCTCGAAGCGGTTCCGGCCGCGCTCGAGTCGGCCTACCAGGAGCAGAAGAACGCCCCGGAGCCCAGCGTCGTCGTGCCGTTGGACGGCAAAGTCAGCACGGGTTAGCCCGCCTCGAACGGGCGGACGGACGGGGGGCGCCGCGTCGCCGCCGAGGGTTGTCGCACCCGGCCGGTATTCTCGGCGCCGTGTCGATCCCGACCCGCAGGCTGTCGGCCGCGCAAGCCCGGCGAATCGCCGTTGCCGCCCAAGGTTTTACCGAGCCGCCGCCCGCCGGTCCGATCACTCGCGCTCACCTGAAGCGGTTGATATCCAGAATTCAAGTCCTGCAACTTGATTC
>NZ_LZJJ01000263.1:0-730 GCF_001667625.1 Mycobacterium sp. E1715 | reverse complement strand
CGCCGCCAGCATGCCCATGTCCAGCAGCCACACCTTCGGCGTGTGCTGCCAGAACCGGTCCTGGGACAGCAGCGAATCGGGCACCAGGTGCCGCAGATCCACCGTCGACGCGGCCGCGGCGTAGCCCCAGCGCGCGGGCATCGCGAAGGAGAGCTGGTCCAGTCCCAGCCGGCCCGTCACGGGAACCATGCCGCCGCAGAGCACCAACTGGGCCATCACCGTCACCACGAACAGCGGCATGATCTGCTCGCTGGAGCGGACCAGCGACGAGATCGCCAGGCCGAGAATCGCCGAGGCGACACACGTCGCCGCGACGGTGGCGAACAGCTCGACCGTCGCCCCGGCGGTCGAGTGGCCGAGCAGGACGCCGCCGCGTGTCGGCGCGCTCTTGCCGATCACCACGATCGCGGTGATGATGGCCGACTGCAGGACGGCAAAGCCGCAGAACACCGCGGTCTTCGCGAGCAGGTAGGCCGTCGTCGACAACCCGACCGCCTGCTCGCGCTGAAAGATCGGGCGTTCGCCGACCAGGTCGCGGATCGTCAGCGCGGTGCCCATGAACGCCGCGGCCGGCATCAGCAGCGCCAGGATCTGCGCCGCCTCGTCCGGTGTCCCGGCGTTCGTGCCGGGCAGATGAAATCCGTTGCCGCCCGGAACCGTCAGCGACAGCGAACCCAAGATGAACGGCAACAGCGCCAGGAAGATGAAATAGGCGCGGTCGGCGACGACC